>NZ_JBHVEU010000030.1:0-34902 GCF_042802075.1 Kitasatospora sp. NPDC057518 | reverse complement strand
GTTCTCTGCAACTCGGCCTCGCCGGTGAGGCCGAGTGGCTGTTGACCGCCCGGCCCCGGCGGGCGCGGCGCGACCCGGGCGGAGCCAGGCCCCGGGCAGAGCAGACAGGCGAAATCGGCGAGGCTATGACGCAAGCGGCGCTCACGCACCCACCGGCGGCCCCGACCTCCGCCGCCCCGGCCCCGGCCCCGCGCGGGGGCCTGGTCCGCTGGGCGGCCGACCGCTCCGGCTGGCTCGGACCGATCGCCGTCGCGCTCTTCGCCGGCCTGCTGCGGTTCTGGAACCTCGGCCACCCCAACGCCTTCGTCTTCGACGAGACGTACTACCCCAAGGACGCCTGGTCGCTGCTCCAGCAGGGCTACGAGGGCACCTGGCCGGACCACGCCAACGCCGACATCCTCTCCGTCCCGCAGTCGATCCCGCTGGGCTCCGCGCCCGAGTTCGTCGCGCACCCGCCGCTCGGCAAGTGGGTGATGGCGACCGGCGAGCAGCTGTTCGGGCTCAACCCCTTCGGCTGGCGGTTCATGACCGCCCTGCTCGGCACCCTCGCCGTGCTGATGCTCGCCCGGATCGGCCGCCGTCTCTTCGGCTCCACCCTGGTCGGCTGCACCGCCGCGCTGCTGATGGCGGTGGACGGCCTCCAGCTGGTGATGAGCCGGGTCGGCCTGCTCGACGGCATCCAGATGTTCTTCGTGCTCGCGTCCTTCGGCAGCCTGCTGGTCGACCGCGACCACGTCCGCGCCAGGCTCGCCGGGGTGGCCGATGCCGACGCCGACGCCGTCCGGCTCGGCTGGCGCCCCTGGCGGATCGCCGCCGGGGTGTTCGTCGGCGCCGCCTGCGCGGTCAAGTGGAACGGCGCCCCGATCCTCGCCGCCTTCGGCATCCTGACCGTCCTGTGGGACCAGTCCGGCCGCCGCGGGGCCGGCGCCCGCCGCCCCTGGCGCTCCATGCTGCGCCTGGACGCCGTCCCCGCCTTCCTCGCCATGGTCGGCTCCGCCGTGGTGGTGTACGTCGGCGCCTGGAGCGGCTGGCTGGCCACCGGAGGCGGCGGCGCCAACGGCGGGGGCGGCTACGACCGGCACTGGGCCGACGGGCGCGCCGGGCTCTCCCCGGACAGCGTCCTCGGCATCCCGCTGCCGCAGGTCCCGATGGGCTGGGTGCCCGCGCCGCTGCGCAGCCTGTGGCACTACCACGCGCAGATGTACGACTTCAACACCGGCCTGAGCACCCCGCACACCTACCAGTCCAACCCCTTCGCCTGGCTGGTCGACGGGCGCCCGGTCTCGATGTACTGGGAGCAGATCCCGTACGGGCAGCACGGCTGCACCGCCTCGGGCGGCTGCGCGGCGCAGATCCTGGGCCTCGGCACGCCGTTCCTGTGGTGGGCGGCCTGCTTCGCGCTGGTCTACCTGCTGTGGCGCTGGTTCTTCCGGCGGGACTGGCGCTCGGGCGCGGTGCTGTGCGCGGTCGCCGCGGTCTACCTGCCCTGGTTCCGCTACCAGGAGCGGACGATCTTCTCCTTCTACATGGTCGTGCTGGTGCCGTTCCTCTGCCTGGCCGTCGCCCAGATGCTCGGGGCGATCCTCGGCCCGGCCGGGTGCAGCCCCGAGCGCCGCCGGGTCGGGGCGATCGGGGCCGGGGCGGTCGTGCTGGCGATCGTCGGCTGCTTCGCCTTCTTCTACCCGCTGTACACGGCGGAGGTGATCCCGATGTCGTCCTGGCAGGACCGGATGTGGTTCACCAGCTGGATCTGATGCCGGTGCCGGTGCCGGTGCCGCTGGCGGCGTCGGGCGGCCAGCTGCTGCCGGTCACCCCGGTGCTCGGGGTGGTCACCGCGGTGCTGCTGCTGGCCGCCGTCGCGGTGGCCGGGCGGGGCCTGCTCGGCCACGGGCACGCCGTCCTGCGGGCCGGGCTGCGCGCGGTGGTGCAGCTGGCGGCCGTCGCCGCGGTGATCAGCTGGGTGGTCGGTTCACTCTGGTGGTCGGCGCTGTTCGTGCTGGTGATGTTCTCGGTCGCGGTGCGCACCGCCGGCCGGCGGATGACCCCGGGCCCGGGCTGGGTCTGGGCGGCAGCCCCGATCGGTGCCGGGGTGCTGCCGGTGCTCGCCCTGCTGCTGGGCGTCGGACTGCTGCCGGCCGAGGGCCTGTCCGTCATCCCGGTCGCGGGCATCCTGATCGGCGGCGCGCTCAGCGCGACCTCGCTGGCCGGGCGGCGGGCCCTGGACGAGCTGCGGCTGCGCCGCGGCGAGGTGGAGGCCGCGCTGGCGCTCGGCTTCGAGGAGCGCGACGCCCGGCTGGAGATCTGCCGGACGGCGGCGGCGACCTCGCTCGTCCCGGCGCTGGACCAGACCCGGACGGTCGGCCTGGTCACCCTGCCCGGGGCGTTCGTCGGGATGCTGCTGGGCGGGTCCTCGCCGGTCCAGGCGGGGGCGGTGCAGCTGTTCGTGCTGATCGGGTTGCTGGCGGTGGAATCGGTGGCGATCGTGGTGGTGCTGGAACTGGTCGGGCGCGGGCTGGTCGCGGTCGAGCCGGACGGGGGCGGCCAGTAGGCGGGGCGGTGCCCGTCGGCCCGTCGTAGGTCACCGTGGGTCGTCGTGGCCCTCGTCGGTCTTCCGAGAGGGGTCGGTTGACGCCGTCGGGTACGCTTGGGGCCGTTGAAGGGGAGTAGCCCTCCACCGGACCGTCGACATACTGGCCCCCAGGGGCCCGGCGCCCGGGGCACCGCTCGATGAACGGTGCCGGCGAGACCTTCGGCCGCAGTGCTGTGACCATGAACCAGTGCTGTCGGGCCGAAGCGTCCCCTGACGGAGCCGCGGCGGCCGGGCAGCCTCCGACCGAGGAAAACCCCTGATGAGTCTCACCGTTGCCGCGTTGACCTTCGGCATCATCTTCCTGGCCGAACTGCCGGACAAGACCGCGCTGGCCAGCCTGGTGCTCGGCACCAAGTACCGCGCGAGCTACGTCTTCGCGGGCATCGCCGCCGCCTTCGCCCTCCAGGTGGGCCTCGCGCTCGCCGCCGGGCACCTGCTCTCGCTGTTGCCGCACCGCTGGGTGGAGGGCGTCACCGGCCTGCTGTTCCTGGTCGGCGCGGCGATGCTGCTGTTCCACGGCGGCGAGGACGAGGACGAGCACGCGGCCAAGGAGCCGTCCTCGAACAGCTTCTGGAAGGTGGCCGGGGCCAGCTTCGTGGTGGTCGCGATCGCCGAGTTCGGCGACCTGACCCAGATCATGACCGCCAACCTGGCCGCCAAGTACGCCGACCCGCTGGCCGTCGGCCTCGGCTCCTGGCTGGCGCTGTGCGCGGTCGGCGGGATCGCCATCGTGGGCGGCCAGAAGCTGCTCAAGTACGTGCCGATGAAGCTGATCATCCGGGTGGCGGCGGCGATCATGGTGGTGCTGGCGGGCATCAGCATCTTCGGGGCGATCACCGGCTGATCCGTCCGTCGTCCGCCGTCCGTCGCCTGTCGCCTGTCGGCCTCAGCAGCTGTTGTGGGAGTCCAGGGCGGCACGGGTGTTGGGGCCGAAGACACCCCGCTTGTCCCCCTTGACGGCCCACATCCACTGGACGTAGCCGACGGTGTTCACAGTGGTGTCGTCGTACACCCCGGTCACCGGCACGCTCGCCCAGCAGACGACGACGGCGAGCTTCTGCTGGAGGGCGGTCACGTCGGGCCCGCTCATCCCGGACTGCAGCACGCGCGGGGTCGGGGCGGTGGTGGGTGTCGGGGTCGGGGAGGGGGCCGGGGGAACGGTCGGCGTGGGGGCCGGGGCGGGGGGAGCGGCCGGGGCCTCGGTGGTCGGTGCGGCCGTCGGCGGCGGGGTGACCGTCTTCGTCGGGCTCGGCTTGCGGGTGGCGGTGGGCGTCGGGCTGGGCGCCTCGCTGGTCGGCGCCGCCGTGGTCGGAACGGGCGTCGCCAGGGTGGGCGGGTCCACCGGGGCGGGCGCCAGGGTGCTCGTCGGCAGCGGCTGCGCCTGCTTGGCTGGCGGTTCGGCGGAGGGCGTCACCGCGTACGCGACGCCGATGGTGAGCGCGACCAGGGCGGCGCCGATCCCGGCGAGCAGCCCCTTGCGCTGGGCGAGCGGGCGCCGCTCGGCCTGCTCGGCCGCCCGTCTGGCGGCCCGGCCGCCGCCCTCGGGCCCGGGCACGTCCGGGGCCCGCGCGACGTCCTGGCCCTGCCCGGCGCCGGGTGCCTGCCCGAAGGCGAAGAGGCCGATCTCGTTCCCGCCCGGCCCGGCGGGCGGGACCGGCGGCAGCACGGTGGTGGCGTACGCGTCCCCGTGGCCGCCGGGGTGGGCGCCGGGGTAGCCGTCGGCAGCGGGGCCGAACGGGTCCTGCCCGGGGCCGGCCGGGGCCTGTCCCGACCCGAAGGGGGCCTGCGCCGACCCGAAGGGGTCCTGTCCCGGGGCGACGGGCGGCAGCACCGTGGTGGCGTACGCGTCCGCGTCCGGTCCGAGCGGGGGAGCGGCCGGCTGCCCGGGGGCGGGCTGCCCCGGGGGGACCGGCGGCAGCACCGTGGTCGCGAACGGGTCCACCACCGGTGCGTTCGGGTGGCTCTCGTCGGCCACCTGGTCGGCGGTCTGCGGAACGTACGGGCGGACCAGCGGCGGGCCCTCGACGTGCGGCAGGACGGCGGTCTCGGTGAGGCTCGGGTCCGGGACGCAGCCGCACCCGGTGGAGCGTGCGGTGCCGCACGTCGGGCAGTGCTGGTCCGGCATCGGCCGGTCCTCCTCGGGTTCGCGTCGACTTCGCGGCCGGTCGGTCGGTCGTCGGTCAGTCGTCGTTCGTTCGTTCAGTCGGTCGATCGTCCGGTGCGCGTTCGGCGCGTGTTCCCGGCGGATCCGGGCGCACGATCGGGCCTGATTATGCAGGACCGTCCGAAGGGGGGACAGGGGCGTCCGTCCCCCGGCGGGGGTGTTGTGCCGGTTGGTGCGGGTTGGCTCCTCCGAGAACGCCCGGAGCGCGGCGGTTGTCCCCGGCGCTTACGCTCGGCTCAACCCGGTGGAACATACCGGGACGAAACCGACCAGCGCGGTGAGCTGGGAGTGATCATCCGCACGGCCCGGCCGACGGGCCCGGGACCCCATGGAGACGCCATGCCCACGGAGACGCCGTGACGCCCGGGGAGACGCCGTGACGCCCCGCGCGGACGCCGTGACGCCCGCGGGGACCCGATGACGGAGCCGCGCACCGCGTCCGGCCGGAGCCCGGCGGGCGAGCCCGGCCCGCCGGCGGTCACCGTCCCCAACCTCTGGGTGCCGATCGGCGCCCTGCTGCTGGCGATGCTGCTCGCGGCCCTCGACCAGACCATCGTCTCCACCGCGCTGCCGACCATCGTCAGCGACCTCGGCGGCCTCGACCACCTCTCCTGGGTGGTCACCGCCTACCTGCTGGCCTCCACCGCCGCGACCCCGCTGTGGGGCAAGCTCGGCGACATGTACGGCCGGAAGCGCTTCTTCCAGGCCTCCATCGTGATCTTCCTGCTCGGCTCGGTGCTGTGCGGGATCGCCCAGAACATGGGCGAGCTGATCGCCTTCCGCGCCCTCCAGGGCCTGGGCGGCGGCGGGCTGATGGTGCTCTCCCAGGCGATCGTCGGCGACCTCGTCGCGCCCCGGGACCGCGGCCGCTACCAGGGCCTCTTCGGCGCCGTCTTCGGCGTCACCAGCGTGCTCGGCCCGCTGCTCGGCGGGGTGTTCGTCGACCACCTCAGCTGGCGCTGGGTGTTCTACATCAACCTCCCGATCGGCATCGTCGCCCTGGTGGTGATCGCTGCGGTGCTGCACGGGCTGGAGGTCCGGCGCGAGCACCGGATCGACTACCTGGGCACCGTCCTGATCGCCGCCGTCGCCACCTGCCTGGTGCTGATGACCTCGCTCGGCGGGACCACCTGGGCCTGGACGTCCTGGCAGGTCGTCGGCCTCGGCGTGCTCGGGCTGGTGCTGCTGCTCGCCTTCGTCCAGGTCGAGCGGACGGCCGCGGAGCCGGTGCTGCCGCTGCGGCTGTTCCGCTCGCGGACGTTCAGCCTGGTCGCGGTGATCTCCTTCGTGGTCGGCTTCGCGATGTTCGGCGCGCTGACCTACCTGCCGACCTTCCTCCAGGTGGTCCAGCAGGTCTCGCCCACCATGTCCGGCATCCACATGCTGCCGATGGTGCTCGGCATGCTGCTCACCTCGATCGGCTCCGGCCAGATCGTCGCCCGTACCGGCCACTACCGGATCTTCCCGATCGCCGGGACGGCCGTGACGACGGTCGGGCTGCTGCTGCTCTCCCGGCTGGACGAGCACAGCAGCACCGCCGAGATGAGCTTCTACTTCCTGGTCTTCGGCCTCGGGCTGGGACTGGTGATGCAGGTGCTGGTGCTGATCGTGCAGAACTCGGTCGGCTACGAGGACCTCGGCGTGGCCACCGCGGGCGCCACCTTCTTCCGCTCCATCGGTGCCTCCTTCGGCGTCTCCATCTTCGGGACGGTCTTCGCGAGCGGACTGCGCAGCCGGCTCGCCGACGCCCTGGCGGGGGTGCCGCTGCCGCCCGGCTTCCGGCCGGAGGTCATCACCTCCGACCCGCGCGTCATCCCCCGGCTGCCGGCCGCCGTCCAGCCGGGCGTCTACCACGCGTACGCCGAGTCGATCACCCGGGTGTTCCTGTACGCGGTGCCGGTCGCGGTGGTCGCCTTCGTGCTGTCGCTGTTCCTGCGCGAACAGAAGCTGCGCTCCACCGTCACCGCTCCGGACCTCAGCGAGTCCATCGGGTTCAACCCGGTCGAGCGCACCTCGCTGGACGAGATCGCCCGCGCCCTCTCGGTGCTGAACAGCCGCGAGGCACGGCGCGACCTCTTCCGGCGGATCACCGAGACCGCCGGGCTGGACCTGCGGCCCGCCTCCAGCTGGCTGCTCCTCCAGATGCACCAGCACGGCTCGGTCGAGCCGGCCGAACTGGCCGAGCGGCGGATCGTCCCGGTCTCGGTGATCGAGGAGGCCGTCCGGGAGGTGGAGGGCCGGGGGCTCGCGGCGAGGGCCGGCGGGCTGCCGCTGCGGCTCACCGAACCGGGGGAGGAGGCGGCGCTGCGGCTGGTCGCCGCCCGGCGCACCCAGCTCGCCGAACTGCTGGGGGACTGGGACGAGCAGCGGTACGCCGAGCTCGCCGGGGTCCTGAACCGGCTCAGCTCCTCGCTCTGCGCGGACCGGCGCGACCGTCCGGACCCGTCGGGGCCGCAGGGGCCGTACCGTGGGGAGGGGCGGTCGTTCTGACCGTCCGTTCGTCCGTCTGCCCGTGGGGCGTGACCGGGGAAGGGGTGGTGCGGCGTGCCGCTCGAGATCGAGCGCAAGTTCCTGCTGGAGGCCTTCGAGCCGCCGGAGACGGCGGTGCGGCAGCACATCGAGCAGGGGTACATCGCGATCAAGGACGACGGGACGGAGGTGCGGCTGCGGCGGATCGGCGGCAGCTGCGTCCTCGGCGTCAAGCGCAAGGCGTCCGGTGCCGGTTCCCCGGTGCGGATCGAGGTGGAACGCGAGCTGGGGGAACAGGAGTTCACCGAACTCTGGCCGGCCACCGAGGGCGCGCGGCTGGTCAAGGAGCGCTACACCTTCGACGCGTCCGGCGTCACGGTCTACGCGGACGTCTACCAGGGGGAGTTGGCCGGACTGCGCACCGTCGAGGTCGAGTTCGGCTCGGAGGCCGAGGCGGCGGCGTTCTCGGCGCCGGAGTGGTTCGGCGCCGAGATCACCGGCGTGAAGGCGTACAAGAACCAGACCCTGGCGACCGGCGGTCTGCCCAACTCCTGAGACCGGTAACGGGGTTACGGTGCCCCGAACCAGCGCGGGGTGTCGAGGCGGAACGGGTCGCCGGGGGCGAGCAGGCGCAGGCCGTCCTCCAGTTGGCGCAGCTGCTCCTCGCCCAGGGCCGCCGACCACTCCTCGCGCAGCTCGTCGAAGATCCGGGCCGAGCGGAGCAGGCAGTCCACCCCGCGTGCGGTGAGCCGGACCAGCTTGCGCCGGGTGTCGGCCGGGTCGGCGGCCCGCTCGACGTAGCCGAGCTGCTCCAGGCCGTCGATGGTCTTGCCCGCGGCCTGCTTGGTGACGCCGAGGCGGCGGCCGAGCTCGGTGGCGGTGGTGCCGTGCGGGCCGATCGCCTGGAAGACGAAGCCGTGCATCGGGCGCAGGTCGGGGTGGCCTTCGCGGGCGATGCGCTCGTGCAGCTCGTCGATGATCGTCCGGAAGGCGAGCAGCAGGCGCAGCGGCAGCTCAAATCCCGGCGGGGACGGTTCACTTGACACGATAGACAACCTCATTGACCATATAGACAACTTCATTGTCCATCTTAGGGGGTTCCCTCGCCATGCCCGTCATCCGCCGGACCGACGCCCGCCGCACCGAGACCCCGAACGCCGTCATGACCACCTACGCCTCGCCCACCCAGGGCGCCACCTCCCTCGCCGTCTGGCACGTCGACATGACCGCCGGCGCCCGGGGCCCGCTGCACGCCATGGACACCGAGCAGGTCTGGACACTCCTCACCGGCACCGCCCGGGTCGACCTGGCGGGGGAGGCCTTCACCCTCGCCGCTGGAGACACCGCCGCCCTCCCCGCCGACACCGTCCGGCAGATCGCCACCGACACCGGCTTCACCGCCGTCGTCGCCTCCCCGTCCCCCGCCCACGCCTACAACCCCGACGCCGTCACCCCGCCCGACGCCTGCGCCCTCGCCCCGCGCGACGACCAGCGCGTCCTCCCGCCGTGGATCGCCTGAGCCCGATGCCGACGGGGGTGGGGATGGGGACGGGGACGGGGGCGGCCGAGGACTCGCCCCGGCCGTCCCCGCTCGACGGCCGCCGCTACTGCTGACCCTCGATGTCGTCCTGCACGTCGTCCAGGTTCTGCTGACCCTGCTGCTGGGCCTGCGAGGCCTTCTGCTGGGCCTCGTCCTGTTGCGGTTGCCCGCTTCCGATGCGCTGCTTGGCCTCTTCCTCGGCCTGCTGGGCCTTGTCCCGGAACTTGTCGCCGATACCCATGACCGTTCCCCTGTCCCTCGGGTTCTGGGCTCTACCTCCAGGCTTCCACCCGGGCCCGGTCCCTGCACGTCGACGCCCCACTACCCGCCGTGACTACCGGTGCCTCCGAACGGTCCGGCCGTGAGGTGTAGCAGACTGCTCCCCGTAAGCAGTCACCGGAGCAGAAGGAGTGCGCCATGTCCGTCGTCAAGATCAACGTCCTGACGGTGCCGACCGAGCAGCGCGAGGTGCTGGAGCAGCGCTTCGCCTCCCGGGCCGGCGCGGTGGAGAACTCGGACGGCTTCGAGTGGTTCGAGCTCCTCCGCCCCGTCGAGGGCACCGACCAGTACCTCGTCTACACCCGCTGGCGCAGCGAGGAGGACTTCAAGGCCTGGATGGAGGGCCCCATGAAGGCCGCCCACCAGAACGGCCCCGCCGGCGAGGCCCCCAAGCGCCCCGCCGCCTCCGGCTCCACCCTCTGGTCCTTCGAGGTCGTCCAGTCGGCGGGCCCCAAGGCGTGACCCGGGGCCCATCGCGAACCGTCCGCCTGAAAGCGCGTTTCCGGGCGGACGGTTCCCGGTCCTGCGGCGCTCAGCACGATGCGACGGGATGCATGCCCAGCAGGCTCCCCATAGGCACGGTCGCGCTACCTGACGTTGTCGTCGGGCGGATCAGGAGCTGGCGCTGATCTGCCGACACCAACTCGCCGCACATCTCGCCGGAGGGGGTGGTGACCCTGACGAGGTTCGCGGGTTTGGTCTGGGTGGCGGTCCACGTGACGGCGACAGCGGCCACGATCAGCATGAGGCCGAGCACGCAGCAGGCCGACGCCCGAGCCAGCGCTGTCGTCACCCGGGATGCTTCCCGTTCGGTCCATCGGCGGAGTGCCTGCCCACCGAGCAGGATCTCTTCTTCCGGGGCACCGTGGGCTGCTCGCATCGCGAGGAGGGAGCCGGTGACGAGCAATGCGAAGGCTCCGACCAGCAGTCCGGTGGCCGTCAGCCGTGCCCATTCCGGCAGATCGGCCAGGTTGTCCCGCCCCTTCAGGAGGGCGAGTACGGTGAGCAGGGCCGTCAGTCCTGTCAGCCCGGTTCGCCAGCCTTCGGCCTGGCGGCGGAGCTCGGGTAGCCGGGTGAACTCGAGTTCCCGGGCCAGTTCGGCCCAGCGGCGGTCGGATCTGGCACTCACGCTCGGAGCCTCCAGCTCGCACCGCACCCGAGGAAGAGGGAGTCCGGGGGGAGCTCGGGGTGTGCGTGCCCGCACTCGCAGAAGTGCACTTCCCCGACCAGCGGTTCGGGTTCGACCGCCGCACTCCTTCGCCCGATGAGCAGGTCGACGAGTCCCTTCCCTCCGATCCCCGGAATCCCTCGCCGGATCTCCGTCTCGGTCCGACCGTGGCAGCGTGGACAGGCACCACTCACCATGACCCCGCGCCCGTCGGGGGTGGGGCGTTGGTCGAAGTCCGTGCGGTCGAGGGGGCCGAGGTCCTCCTCGGCGTAGGGCTTGTCGAACGCGTGTGGTGGTTGCTGCGTCAAATCCGATCCTCCGGTGGGATATCCAGCGTGAAGAGTTCTGCGTAGTTCGTGAGTCGTGCCCGGACCCAGGCGACTGTTTCCCCGACCCCCGCGGCCGCGAAGGCAAGTCGTTCCGGCGTCACCTCGCCCGACACCATGGGCGGCATGCCGTCGAGACCTTCGGAGAGGATCGCCAGATCCTGCCAGATCGGTACGACGTCGGGAATGCCGGTCGTCGGCCAGGCCGCCGCGGGTTCCAGCGGGAGGTACGGCATGATGCGCTGCCAGGTGCGGGGGAGCGGCTCGCCGAGTCGGCCGGCGATGCCGACGAGGTCGAGCGGGCTGATCGGGTCGTCCGGTCCGGACGCCCGGCACGTGGGGTCGAGTGCGTACGCGTCGGTCTCCTCCGGTACGTCCTCAGGCAGTTCGGCGAGGGCTTCGGCGGTGAGCTCGGGAATGTCCGCTCCGATGGACCGGAGCGGAGCCAGCAGTCCGAAAGCGGCGCGGGCGCCCACGTTCTTCGCGCGGGCGTAGCGGATGAGAGCCGACGGGGTGAGGCGGGTCCAGCGGGGAGTCTCGAACCATTCCTCGTAGTCCTCGTCGCCGCCGAGGTCGATCAGTGCGTGGATCTCGTCCCAGGACGGTCGGAAGTTCTTCAGCTCGGCGCTCAAGTCGGGGGCCGTGAGCTCCGATCCGAGGCCCAGGCGGCGGGACTCCTTGGCAGCGGTCTTCCACAGGAACGAGAGCTTCTGCTGGAGCTGTTGGCTGCCGGTGAACAGCACCTCCGAACTGGGCAGCACGGGGTAGTCCGCCCCGTCGAAGGACGGGTCGCAGCCGGAGAACGCATACTTGCTCGGCAGCGGGAGATCGTTCCAGGCGCGCAGAAGCCGGCCTCCGTCCGGGATGTCCACCCCGGCACCGCGCAAGTCTTCCAATGCGTCGGCGAGTTCCGACCACTCAAGCCGGGGGGCGGCGAACGCGAGATCGCGGAGGGAGAAGCCTTCTTCCAGCCGGAACCCCTCCTCGTGCAGTCGGGCGACGAGCGTTCCGGTCTCCTCTTCCGGAATGTGACCGCGGCCGGCCGATCCGTTCGAATACCGCCGCTGGTAGGTCAGTTGCAGTCGATCGGCCTCGCGCGCGAGGAGCTTCTCCGCCTTGCGCAGCGAGATGCCCCACTCCGCGGCCAGATCGAATGTGGCGGCCCAGGGGAGCGCGGAGCCGCCGTCGGGGGATCGGACGGTGTAGTGCTGGAGCACCGGTGCCAGTTCGTCGGGAGTGGCCGCCCATTGGGCGACGAGGGTGGGGTCGGGAGCCGGTCGTCCGAGCCAGGAGAACCGGGACGCCCTCCGACACGCTTCGGTGGGGCTGATCCCCAGCGTCGCCGCGATGAGGGGGATGTCCCACGCATGGGTCACCAGCCGCCAGGATTGCGTCCCTTGGAGTATGTAGAGCAGCCTGAGGTCGTCCTTGTCACCTATGTGGTCGCGGTGGTGATCGGGCGCCTCGCCGAGTGGGGCGAGGAGGAACGGGGCGTAGCGTGCGCAGGTGTCGGCCAGCTCGCCGAGCGTCCGGCCGCTGGTCATCGAGGCACGGACGATGCCACTGAGATCCGATGGGGCATGGCGGTAGCCGATTCCGGGATGGTCCTGGAGAAGCCGATCCCGGCTTGCCCGGAACCTCGGATCATCGGGAGGCAACAGCGCCTCCATGATCACGGAATCGAGGTAGGTCGGCTTCCAGGCCAGGTCGCCCTCACGTACGGCCGGTCCGGCGAACGAAGCGTGTGAGATCCGCAGTCCGCGGGCGGCGCGGAGTACTTCCGCCGGTGTGCTTCCCTGGGACCGGGCGAGCGAGACCACGTTGCGCCAGTCCCTGGTATCCGTCGTGGCCACCGCGGACCAACCGGGCTCGGGGACCGGATGCCCCTCGGGCGAGAGCGGCCCGTGGGACCCGCCGGAGCGACCTGTGCGCAGCACAGTCGAGCGCCACGGCCGGATGGCGTGCTGGATGTCCCGCTTGCTGTAGTTGTTGCGGTGTTTGTCGTTCAGCCACTGGTCAAGGCTGAACCAGCCGACCTCGTTCAGGCGGACCTTGTTCCGGTACCCGTTCCTGGCCTGCACCTGGACGCCGCGGTCGTGCCACTCCTGCCACAGCGTTCGGGCTGCCCGGAGCTTGCGGTCTTCCAGGTTGTGCATCCAGGCGAGGTCCAACTCGGGCCAGGTCGCGAGGGTTTGGGCGCCCAGCCGCCACTGTTCCGCCTCCCAGGCGCGGTCATAGCGTTCGAGCTTCTTGCGGTTGACGCTCAGTTCGCCTGCGTGGGGGCCGGTCAGGTTGAGGACGTAGCCAAAGGGGCGCACATTGGTGGCGATGCCGTCACAGAGGACCGCTCCTTCGCCCTTGACCCACCAGAGCGTTCCCGGAACGGCTTCGACAGCCGTCTCGGACTCGACAGCCCGTTGGCCTGAACCCAGTTGGAGGGCACCCGGCAGCCACACCTGGTCGAGGTCGTCCCCGTTCCATGCCTCCAGCCGGAACTCACTGACAAGAACCAGCGGCCGGAGGACGTCCGCGCAGGCCGAGCCGGGCAGGGCGTACTCGTTGCGGAGATAGAGCCGAACCCGGGTGCCGCCCTCAGGAAGGCTGTCGCCGTGTTCGGCCTTCTCCTCCTGCACACGGAACAGGCTGCCGCTGCTCGGCACCTCCACCCGCAGAGCGGTGGCGGCGGGACGGCCGTCCTCGTCGACCGGACGCGTAGTGATCGTCATCTCGTCGGCCAGCATGAAGTAGCTGAAGACGCCAATGCCGAACCGGCTGTTGGGGTAGAGCCGGAGCGAACGGTCGTGTCGCAGCCAGGCTGCCTGTTCCCGCCGAAAGGCGCGGGCCTGCTCGAAGCGGCGGCCGGCGCGGGTGAACGTGTTGGTGAGCTGGTCGACCGTCATCCCGACGCCGTTGTCGACACACTCGACGTAGCGGCCCCGGGCGTCCGTGCCCGTCCCGATCCGGATGGCACCGGACCACGGCGTGGGCGTGCGGCCCAGTCCGGTGAGGTACCGCAGGCGCATCTCGCGGTAGCGGCAGGCGTCCATGGCGTTCTGGTACATCTCGCGCACGGCAAGGCCCCGCTCACCATCGTAGAGCTTTTCGCCCATCAGCAAGCGGCGCACCTCGGTCTGGGCGAGCGAGAACTGCAGTAGCGGGACGTCGTAGGCGCGCTGTCCTGGTGAGCCGGCCGGTCGCAGGTTGCGGTCCGTTGCACGGGCCGGAAGCCCCGTGAGCAGCAGGGCGTCGCGTGCGGCCATCATGCGGGCCTTGTCTCGGAGCATTTGGCTCAGTTCGTCGACATCCTCCACGATGGTGCTGAGCGCGGCGTGCAGCGCCGGGTGCGGGCACATGACGTCGAGGTGCAGGTCCTGAGGCTCGTTCCCGTGGTCCTCGGTGTCCCAGACCGCCTCCCGTAGTACTCCGATCACCTCCTGCGGTCGCACCCGGTCGGAGACGGCCAGATGTTCGGCCAGGACCTCGGGCAGGGTACGGGCGTCGAAGGCCATGAGCGCAGCCAGTCGCAGGAGTGCGGCCAGCGGGCGCAGCCGGAGCTCCTGGGGTCGCTCAGGAAGGGCGTGCCGGCTCGGGAGCGGCGCAGACTGGTCGAACGGCAGGCCGAGCGTGGGGCCGGCGGCAATCAGCTGAAGGGCTGAGGACAGCTCGCGGACGCGGTCGGTGCGGCCGGCGGACGCCGCCTCGTCGGCCGCCATCAGCCGGGCGGCGAACCTGTCGGCCCGCTCCACCGGCACCGGCTGGTCGTCGGTCTCGAACCGGTCGGCGATCCAGCGGTGCGTCAGCCAGAGGGCGACCGCGTGCTTCTCCGCCGGCGGATCGGTGTACCACAGGTAGGTCTGGGAGAGCACCTCGGCGATCTGCGGATAGTGCTTGACGATCTGTTCGTAGTGTGACCGGAGTGAGTCTCCGTCCTTCTCTGGACGGACGAAGTAGGGACCGACCTCATAGGCCTGGCTGAGCCGGTCGGCCCAGGCCGCCTCGTGGAGGAAGACCCCGGCGATCAGTGCGGTGACCTCAAGCGCGGACAGCTCGGTTTTCTCGCCGAGAAGCTGCGGTATCCGCAGACGAAGAAGCCGGACCGGGAAGTCGTCGTCGGCCCAGGGGTCGGGCAGCCGGGTCTGTGCTCGGTGGACGTCACGTGCCGTCTCGGCGGCAAGGGCAGTCAGCTGTTCCTGGAAACGGGGTACCAGGCATTGGTCCGAGGCCGGGATCCGGGACCAGAGTTCGGGCGCGTGGACGACCTCGCGCCAGGAATCGAGCAGTCGCCGGCCCGGGGCGACGACCGTCCCCCGGGTCTCCTCCTCCAGGTCCCTGCCGTAGTAGATCCGGACCTCCTGCGGGTCGGCACGGTGGTGCAGTGCCAATTGGCGGGTGCGCAGGGAGGCCGTCCGGTAGACCTGCTCCACCGTGGAAGCCTCGGTCAATGGCCCGAAGGCCTCGGCGAGCGCGCGGGTGAAGAAGCTACCGGCGTCGGTGTAGCCGCAGCGCTGCCCGGGCTTGCAACCGGTCATGACGGCGAAGCCGCCGCGGGCCGGGCCCCTGGTGATGCCGCTGCCGAAGACCACCGGGCCGCTGTCCTCGGGTGAACGACAGGCATCGATCAGCCACAGGACGGTTCCGGCGGTACAGCCGGACAGGTACTTGCTGACGTCCGCGTCGATCAGGGATTCGGTGATGTGCGGTTGCTTCCAGGCTGCCGGATCGCCATCGGCGGGGGCCAGGGCATCGGTGGGCAACAGGTAGTCGGTGTCGTGGATCCGGATGCCGTGTCCGGAGAAGTACAGCAGCAGGGTGCTGCCGGCCGGGGCGTCCTGTGCGATCCGGGTGATGCGGTCGGCGATCTCGTTGCGGGTTGGGTCCCGCAGCGTCTCGACGTTGTAGCCGGCGTCAGTGAGAGCTGCGCCCAATTCGTGCAGGTCCGCGGTGACCGCGTTTTGCAGCGGGGGGAAGCGATGCGCCGCGGCCGGGGTTTCACCCACCCCGATCAGCAATGCCCTGCGCGTTCCTTCGTCCACGGATCTGCCCTCCTGTGAGCGCGCCCATGATCCCATCACACTCGGGGGGCTCGAACAGGGGACGTGGCGGGTCAGGTGGGGAAGGGGGTGTGGTGGGTGGGCCAGAGAAGGCGGAGGTGGAGGGGTGGGGGGTTGAGGGGGAGGCGGGTGAGGGTGCCGGCGGTGAGGTGGGTGTGGACGGCGTGGGTGGGGAGGAGGGCGATGCCGAGGCCCTGTTCGGCGCAGGCGCGGGTGGTGGGGACGGTGCCGGTGTGGAGGCGTCGGACGTGGTGGCCGAGGAGGCGTTCGCCGGCGAGGTGGTAGGAGCAGGCGGGGGTGTCGACGAGGAGCCGGTGGCCGTGGAGGAGTTCGGGGGTGAGGGCGGTGGCGCGGGCGAGCGGGTGGGTGGGGGCGGCGACCAGGGTGAGGGGGACGGCCTGGAGGTCGAGGTGGTCGAGCGGGGCGGGCGGCAGGGGGAAGCCGAGGGCGCCGAGCGGGCCGGGGGCGTCGAGGACGAGGGCCGCTTCCAGGGCTCCGGCGGCGACGCCGTCGAGCAGGACGTCCCGGGTGGCGTCGGTGTGGAGGGAGATGTCCAGGTCGGGGCGGTGGTCGGTGAGGCGGGCCAGGATGGCCGGGAGGTGGGTGGCGGCGACGGCGGCCAGCACGCCGAGGCGCAGGCGGGTCCGGGTGACGGCGACTTCGCGGCGGGCCTGGTCGGCCTGGTCGAGGAGTCGGCGGGACCAGGGCAGGAGGCGTTCCCCGGCGGGGGTGAGGGTCAGGTCGTGCCCGGCCCGGTCGAACAGGTCGGTGCCGAGGCTGTGTTCGAGGGTGCGGACCTGTTCGGAGACGGAGGCCGGGGCGAGTCCGAGCGCCATGGCCGCGCCGGTGACGGTGCGGTGGGCGACGAGGGCCTCGAAGACGCGCAACTGACGTAGTTCCACTGGTATCCCCGGTTCCCCCGAAGCTCCGTACGGTGCCTGTGCGAGTGCTGCGGGACAGGGTACGGGGGTGGACGGGGTGGATGGGGTGCCGGAGGTCAGTGGCTGCCCGGGTCCTCCGGCCGGACGGCGAGGGTGTGGGCCTCGTGGAGGGTGGCGGTCGCTTCGGCGTGGGCGCCGTGGACGAGTTGGGCCATGGCGAGGTCGGTGAGTGCCCGGACGAGGCGGTGGGTGTCGTCGGCGGGGCCGGTCGCGTGGAGGTGGCGTTCGATCCGGACGGTCCGCCGTAGCCGGGGGAGCGTGAGGTGGGCGTAGTAGGTGGGGTGGTCTCCGCGGACCGCCCGGCGCAGGTCGAGTCGCCGGGTGAGGGTGCCGAGGGTGGCGAGCAGGGCGCGGTCCTCCGGTAGGGGGAGGGGGCCGTCGGGCTGCTCGGACGGGTCGTCCTCGTCGGGCAGGTGGTCGGTGGGCTCGGGTACGCCGGTGATGGCTTCGACGGCCCGTGCGAGGGTGGCCAGTCCGTCCTCGAAGGACTCGCGCAGCCTGAAGGACCAGTGGTGGAGGCTCAGGCCCAGCACCGGTTGGAGGGGTCGGCCCGGGTCGACGCCGAGCGCGAGCGGGTCCGGGGCGTCGGCCGCGGCCTGTTCGTCCCGTACGCCGGAGCGGGCGAACAGGGCGCTCCGCAGGCCCTCGTTGAAGCCGAAGTTGCCGGCGTCGCCGCGGGCGGGCAGGAGTTCGCAGGAGCGGGCGGCGTCCGCGAGCAGCCGGTGCGACTGTTCGGCGCGGCCCAGATCGGCGAACCACAGGGCGGCGCCGGCCGTCCGCAGGGCCGGTACGGGGCTGCGGGCCGGTTCCGTGCGGCCCTCGCGCAGCCGGGCGAGGGCCTCGTGTTCGACGGCCACGGCCTCCTCGGTGCGGTCCGCGAGGCGGAGCAGCACGGTGAGGTCGAGCAGCCGCCACGCCAGGTCGCTCCCGCCGGGCTCGGTCACCGCCCGGGAGCGGTCGGCCACCGTGCGGGCGGCGTCCACGGCCTCGTCGAACCGTCCTGCCTCGGCGAGGCCGTGGGCGAGGTCGGCGTGCAGGACGGCGGCCTGGCCGAGGCCTTCCACCGGCTGGTCCGCTTCGGCGCGCCGGGCCAGGTCGGCCGCCTCCCGCCGGGCGGCGAGGGCGGGGCCGTCGGCGTGCGCCAGGGAGAGTTGCAGGGCGAGGGAGGCCAGCGCGCGGGCGGCGGCGGACAGGTGCTCGGTGCAGCCGTCGGCGACCAGGGCGCGGTAGATGCGGGCGGACTCCTCCAGGAGCGGGACGGCGTCCTCGGGCCGGGGCTCGGGCCGGCCGTAGGCCCGGCCCCGCAGCGCCTCGGCCAACGCGGGCAGGCCCGAGGCGGGGTCGGTGCGGGCCTGGACCCGGAGCCGGGCGACCGTCTCGTCGGTGACGGGTTCCCGCCCCGGCCGGCGTGCTCGCGGTGCGGGGTGGTCGGACGGGGCTCCGTGCGCGGGTGTCACGCGTTTCCTTCCGGGGCGGGGGAGAGAGGTCTCCCGTCCGAACGTCCTTCCGGCGGGGAGGAGTTCCGGAGACCGCGTGCCCCTACTCGGCGAGCGCGCCGTCGAGGTACTCCCGCACCGGCGGGAACAGCGGGAACGGCACGTACTCGGCCAGCTCGGCGCGGGACGCCCACACCACCCGGTCCAGCTCGTCGGAGTCCACCACGGTGGCGGTGCCGCCGACCACCTCGCAGGCCGTGTACGCCATCCGCCGACCGTTCTGCGGATGCTCCCGCTCGCCGAGCAGCCGGGCGGCGGCGACGCGCAGGCCGGTCTCCTCGGCGGTCTCGCGCACGGCCGCCGCCCCGGCGGACTCGCCCGGCTCGACCTCCCCGGCCGGGAACTGCCAGGACAGTTCGCCCTCGGCGACCCGCCGCCGCACCATCAGCACCCGGCCGTCCTCGACGACGATCGCGACGGCGACGGCGGGGGGTGCGTGCTCGGGGTTCTGCTCGGTCATCGCTCTGCTCCTCGGGTCAGGACGGCGTCGGTGTCGACGCCATCCTGACCCGGGGCCGCGGGCGCGGCCGACAGCAGGCAGCGGGCCGCGTGTCGTGTCGGCTGTGCGCAGTGTCGGCTACCGGTGCGCCGGTCCGTAGAGCGCCGACGGCGCACCGGTGGCCAGTGCCCAGTAGCGGTCCCCGTACGACCAGTGCCACCACTCGGTGGGGTAGTTGACGAGCCCGGCGCCGGTCAGGACGCTGCTGAGCAGTCGCCGGTTGGCGCGGGCCTGGGCACCGATGTTGTCGGCGTGGGTGTAGCAGGCCCCGGCGCTCTCCTCCGGGTTGGCGTTGACCCTGGTGCCGAGGTCGAGTTCACGGCCGTCGCTGTCGACCAGGGTGAGGTCGACGGCGGCCCCGGCACTGTGCGGTGCGATCTCCGGCGGGGAGACGTAGCGGCTGGCCGACGACCTGATCCGGTCGTCCGGCCAGTCGGGGTTCGCGGCCCGCAACTCGGCGGCGTACTCGTCGAAGTAGCGGCTCTGGAGGGCCGGCGGCCGGTAGCCCTCGACGAACAACAGCCGCAGGCCGTCCGGCAGGGCCGCCTGCGCGTCGAGCAGCCGGTCGAGCACGCCCGCCCGCAGCTGCGCGAAGGCCCCGGTGCCGTCCTGCTTGCGCCCGTCGACGGGCAGCCCGCCGCGGCTCCGTACGTCCGACAGCCGTACGTCCGACAGCCGCTCGCCGCAGTCTTGGACGGGGACCGCGGCGACCTTCGGGTCGGACATGAGGATGATCTCGCTCAACACGCCTCCTGGGTCTCGGGTCCGGGGTCAGCTCTTCGCGTCGTCGGCCCAGGTGATGTCCATCTGGTCGATGAAGTAGCGGCCGTCGAAGCAGAGGAAGACCTTGGACGAGGTGTCCCGGTCCGCGATCCAGGTCTTCTCCCACTGCACGACGGTGCCGGCGCCGTCGCGCTTGGGGAAGTAGAGACCCTCGCGGCGTTCGGGCTGGTTGTAGAAGCCGTGCCCGTTGGGCAGCCGGTACGGCGTCCGGAAGAGGGCGCCGCTGCCGCCGACACGGTCGAAGAGCGCGGCCGGGAAGTTGGTGCGGGCGACGAGCTTCGGCGGGACGTAGTGGACGTCGACCTCGTCGGAGTTCACGTAGCGGGCGGGTTCCCCCTTCAGCCGGTGGAAGGCCCTGCGCGCGGCGCCCGCCGTGTCGTAGCTGTCGATGAAGGTCACGAGATCTCCCTCCCGCCCCTCCTGGTACCAGTCGCCCTGGGAGTGCTGGTCGAAGTCGAAGGCCTCGATGCGGGTGCCCGGGGTGAGGAGCTCGCCGGGGACCTCCCGGAAGCTGGTCTCCTCGAAGAACTGCTCGACGGTCCGCACGCGCTTCTCGAAGCGGCGGGCCGGCACCCGGACCCGTCCCGTCCCCACCGGCAGGTCGGTGGCCTTCGGCGCCGGGGCGGGTGCGGGCTCCGGTGCCGGGAGGGGCGCGGGCGCCCAGGCGGTGCAGGCCAGGTCCAGGGCCCCGGCGCCCTTCTCCAGGATCAGGGGCCCGCCCGGCCGTTCGGCCGCCGGTTCGGCCAGGCCGAGGAGGCAGTTGGAGGAGTCGTGGAGGGCCATCAGCCGGCCGGTGTCGCGCTGGACGAAGGCCCGCCAGGCCTGCCGCCAGTACGAGGAGTCGCTGCCGGTGTCGGAGAACTTGGGCCGCAGGGTGACCTTGGCGCCCCGGCTCGATTCCTCGGCGGTCAGGTAGAGGCCGGTGGCCACATGCCGGATCCGGTGGTTGAGCACCCGGAACCGCTCGGCCACCCACTGCTCGCCGTCGCCACCGGTCTCGGGCGCGAGCACCACCGGGGTGCCCTCGGGGCTTCCCGGCGCGGCTCCGGCCACCAGGCCGGGAATGCGGTGGAGGCGTAGGACGAACGTCTCGGTGGGCCAGTCGACCAGCATCGTGGACACCTTTCGGCATGGGGATATGACAGAACGTCAAGACCATGATCGCTTGATCGGACGGATCGGCGCCAGGGCGTGCGGGGACGAAGGATCGGGCTACTGGTCAGCAGGCCCGCAGCCGCTCCAGGAACTCCGGGACGCCGTCGACCCGGCGGTACGGCTCGAAGGCCGGTGCGAGCTCGCGGACCAGGGCGACGCAGCGGGGCGCGCCGATCCGGGTGGCCAGGTCGAGCGACTCACCGGTGACGGACACGGCCTGCTCGACTTCCTTGGCCTCCAGGTAGCCCCGGGCCTGGTACGTCAGGAAGACGCCGCGCGTCTTGTCCCTGGCGCGGGGCAGCAGCGCCATCCCCTCCGCGATCCGGGCCCGGGCCTCGTCCGGCCGGCCGAGGTCCAGGAGGCACTGGCCGGAGTCCACGGCCAGGTCGGCGGGGCCCATCCACGCGCACCACCCGGGTGCGGGGTCGGCGGCGCCTACGGCGAGGGCGGACTCGGCGTCGGACAGGTCCCGGTAGCAGGCGGCGCGGTCGCCGAGCGCCGCGTGGGCCCTGGCGCGGCGGAGGAGGAGCAGGGAGCGGGCGGTCGGGTGCGAGACGCCGGACAGGGCGTGTCCGAGCTGGCCGACGGAGACCCCCGCCTCGCCGAGCCAGGTGGCCTGGTAGGCGAAGTCGGACAGCACCCCGGCGCCGTGGTCGCGGTCGCCCGCGGCGTTCGCGGACTGCAGCGCGGCCTCCCACAGCTTTCCGGCCGCCCAGTGCCGGCCCTGGTCGAAGCGGTACCAGCCGCAGGTGGTGGCGAGCGAGGCGGCCAGCCGGTGGAGGCGTCGACCGGTCGCCTCGCCGTAGCGGCCCTCCTCGATCAGCTCCGTGACGGTGGCCAGGTGGGCGTCCATCAGACGGACGGTGTGCTGGCGCTGCTCGGTGGGCAGGGCCGTCAGCTTCCTGCTGGTCTCCTCCAGCCAGTCCACGAGTTCGCCGTCCACGTGCTTGCCGTCCAGGGCCGAGGTGAGGCGCCCGGGCTCGGTCGTGGCCCACTGGGCGGCCAGGCCGCCCAGCGAGATCGCGCTGAAGGTCATGAAGCTGCGGCGGTCCATGGCGGCTCTCTGGGCGTCGTGGAGTGCTCGGACGGTGTGGGCGGCGCCCAGGGGCAGCGGCTCGTCCCGCCCGGGCAGCCAGTACGGCCAGCCGTACGCCTCCAACTCCGACAGCGGGACGTCGAAGGCCTCGGCGATGAGGAGCTGGGAGTCGGTGTTCGGCGTCTTGCGCCAGTGCTCCCACCGGCTGACGGCCGCCTTGTCGGCCCCGGAGCGGAGCCCGTGACGCCGGGCGGCCTTGTTCAGCTCCGCGACGAGGTCGCCCTGCGACCAGTGACGCAGTTCGCGCGCGTAGGCGAGGGGATGCCGGATCGGGTCGTCCACGGGGTCAATCCCATCATCGACAGTGACCGCGAGCCTACCGCCGGTGCGGGCGGGACAACCCCGGGACCACAGGCAATGGCTTTCCGGTGAGGGCGAGTTGGGCTGTACTCGACTCGCACCGACCGAGTTCCTCCATGAAGGGGATGGCCGCGTGAAGTGGAACGCGCTCACCGACGCGCTCCGGGAGTCCGGGGCGCTGTCGGTCGACTGGGAGCCGGTGTTCCGGGCGGCGCCCCGACGCCTGTTCGTTCCGGACCGGGTCCACCACGGGGGTGAGTGGCTCGACCGGACGGAACGGCCGGGCGATTGGGGGGAGTTGGTCGCCTCGGACGTCCCGCTCGTGACCCGGCTGGACGAGGACGGCCGCACGCCGGCCTCGTCCAGTTCGATGCCCACCGTCGTGGCCCGGATGCTCTGGCACCTCCGGGTCGCCGACGGCATGCGGGTGCTGGACATCGGCACCGGTGCGGGGTGGACGGCCGCGTTGCTGGCGCGCCGGCTCGGGGTGGAGAACGTGACCACCGTGGAGCTGGATCCTGAACTGTCCGGTGCCGCGCGGCGGTGCCTGGTGGCGAACGGCCTGCCGGTCACGGCCGTTGTCGGCGACGGCATGCTCGGCCATCCGGCGGGCGCGCCGTACGACCGGATCCATGTCACCGCGGCCGTGCAACGCGTCCCCGGGGCGCTGATCGAGCAGACGGTGCCCGGCGGCGTGATCGTCGTCCCGTACGGCACGGCGTTCTGCAACGGGGGGTTGTTGAGGCTCACCGTCGCCGATGACGGCCGGTCCGCGAGCGGGCCGTTCGTCGAGGATGTGGCGTTCATGTGGGTGCGGGACCAGCGCCCCGGGAGCGGCGAGTTCGAGATCGAGGACGTCCGGCACGGCCCGTCCGCCCTCGACCCCGCCGCCGTGGCCGAGTGCACCGACGCCGCGTTCGCGATCGGGCTGCGGCTGCCGGGCCTGTTCCGGCGGGAGGTGTGGGCGGGCTACGACCGTTTCGGTACGGGGCGGTTCGAGGTGTGGGACGGCGTCTCGTACGCCCACTGCCGCCTCGCCGACCGGGACGGCGAGCACGCCGTCTCGCAGTCCGGCCCCCGCGACCTGTGGGACGAGGTGACCGCCGCCCATGCCTGGTGGCGGCGCCAGGGCGAGCCCGGCCTCGACCGGTTCGGCCTGACCGTCACCGTCGCGGGCGAGCACCGGGTGTGGCTGGACGAGCCGGATCGCGTGGTCGGGTGAGGGGTGACGGCCCCACTGGACTTCTGGCCGCGTCGCCGACCCGGCGGCGCGGCCAGGATCATTGTCTGTGGGATGGACCGTGCGGCAAAGGAGAGACCGTGTTGGGACTGCTGGGCTTCTACGACGAGTTGGACGAACGCTCCGGCTCACCGAACGGGTCGATACTCGACGCCGTCCGGCCGGTGGGGGAGCCGGATGAGGCGGACCTGGTGGCCTACCTGGACGCGGGCCATGTCCTCATCGACGTCATGGAGGGTGGCCGCGACGTCATCACCGGCAGCGTGCACCGGCATTCCTCGGGATGCTCCTCCCCGATGACCGACGGTGTGTGGTTGTGGCGTCTGGACTTCCCGCACTACCTGGAGACGCACCACGTGGCGCTCCCTGGGGCCTTCGTGGAGCACGTCCGCAGCCTGGACTACCGGATGCCCGCCGTCTCCGTCGCTCGGTTCGCTCCGCATTACGACGAGACGATGCCCCTGATCGGTTGGGCTTCGGCCGTTCCCTGGCGGTCGGCCGCGACCGTGCTCGTACCCGAGCCGCGAGTGGTGATGAGCAAGGTCCGGTTCGACGCGGAAATGTCGGCCGGGGGCCGGGAACGGCCGTACGGCAAGCGGCGCAAGGCGAGGAAGGCGTAGGCGTCACCAGGGGAAGAGCCCCTGTGCGCCCGGGGCTTGTGTGCTTGGTGGGGGCGCTGGGGTGAGTGCGCTCGCGCCGCACGAAAGGGTGATGTGGGTGGGAGTTTGACGAGGTGTTACGGCGTTGCGGTGAAAATTGCGGTGTCGGGTGCTTGGAGAAGCGCCCGGTGCATGGGCACAAGTAACCCCGGCGGTGCTCCAACACCCCGGGGTTTGGCACCAGGAGAGAAGACCTCCACGATGCAGATTCACCGTATCCCAAAGCACGTTCCCGGGTACACGATCCTGGACAACGGGCATGTCGTCCGCAAGCACTCGCTGTCGTGGGCCGCGCGGGGGCTCCTCAGCTACCTGCTCAGCCTGCCGGACGGGGCGCGCGAAGACGTCCGCACGCTGGCCGCCAAGAGCGTGGAGGGTCGGACGAGCGTGGCGCGGGCGCTCAGGGAGTTGGAGGCGGCCGGGCACTACGTCCGGCGCACCCAGCGGGACCCGCTGACCGGGCAGGTGCGGACGGTCGTCTCGGTGCACGAGGTGCCGGTGACGACGGGCAAGGCGGTGCACACGGTGCCGCCGCTTCCCGTGCCCCCGGCCGCCGGTGGTCCAGCTCCAGGTGGGCCAGGCGTCGGGAAGGCGGGAAGCCCTTCCAAGGAACGGGAAACCAAGGACGTGGAAGAACCTTCCGTCCGTCCCCCGGAGAAGTTGACGGCGGGCATGGCGCTGCTGCTCGAACTCGGGTGCCGGGAGCCGAAGATGGCCCTGGCGGGGAAGCCGCTCGGTGATCAGGCCGCGAGGGTGGAGCGGCTGCTGGCACAGGGCTGGTCCCGGAGCGCCTTGCTGGGCATCCTGGCGGCGCCGCTGCCGGAGAAGGTCACCCACAGCGTGGGGGCGGTCCTGGCGGGGCGGTTGGCGAGGGTGCCCGCTGTCCCCGAAGCGGCGGGAGATACAGGGCCCCGCCGGCACGAGTGCCCCGGCCGGGGCGGGATGTGCGGGCGGCCCGTGGCGGGAGCCGGGCAGGTGTGCGGGGCGTGCCGGGCTTAGCGCTCCGGCGGGCGGAAGGTGACCGGGGCGTCGAAGGCGGCGCGGCGGGTGGTGCGGCGCAGGGCGCGCAGGACGGGGGTGCCGAGGGTGAGGCAGAGCACCACGGTGAGTGCGGCACGCGGAAGGTCCCAGCCCAGTGACGTGGTCAGGCAGTAGGCGGCGAAGCGGACCAGGTTGGCGGGCAGCGGGTCGCCGGGGACGAAGGAGATGGAGCCGGCCAGGCCGCCGATGTACGGCCAGCCCTGGAGGTTCATGATCGTGCCGTAGAGGAGGGACGCAATGGCGCCATAGGACGCCAGCACCACGAGTTCGCGGCGGCCGCGCAGCGAGGAGGCCCCCGGGAGCAGGCCCGCGCCCAGGCAGACCCAGCCCATCGCCAGCATCTGGAACGGCAGCCACGGCCCGACCCCGCCGGTGAGCAGCGCGGAGGCGAACATCGACAGCGAGCCGAGGACGAAGCCGAAGCCCGGGCCGAGCACCCGCCCGGACAGCACCATCAGGAAGAACATCGGCTCCAGCCCCGCCGTGCCCGCGCCGAGGGGGCGCAGCGCCGCGCCGGCGGCGGCCAGGACGCCCAGCAGGGCCACGGACTTGGCGTCCAGGCCGGGGGCGCCTCCGCCCGCCGAGCGGCCCTCGGAGATCTGGGCGATGACGACGGCGAGGAGGAGGGGGAGCAGCAGGGCGAACAGCCAGGGCGCGTCGGTGGAGTGGCCGACCAGCGCCGACTTGGTGGAGGCGAGCAGCGGCCAGCCGAAGGCGGCGACGCCGACGAAGGAGACCGACAGCAGCGCCGCGACGGACCGGCGTCCCAGCGGGACGGGACGAGTGCTCATGCGTCCAGCGCCTCCGCGACCTGCCGCACGGTGAGCCACGGCCCGGGTGCGAGCACCTTGGCGACCTGCGGGGCGAAGGCGGGGGAGGAGACCACGACCTCCGCCGTCGGGCCGTCCGCGACGATCTCGCCCTCGGCGAGGATCACCGTGCGGTGGGCGAGTTCGGCGGCCAGCTCGACGTCGTGGGTGGCGAGGAGCACGGCGTGGTCCTCGGCCGCGAGGCCGCGCAGGATCTCCACCAGCCGGGCCTTGGCGGCGTAGTCGAGGCCGCGGGTCGGCTCGTCGAGGAGCAGCAGCGGGGGCCGGGCGGTGAGCACGACGGCGAGGGCGAGGGTGAGCCGCTGGCCCTCGGAGAGGTCGCGCGGGTGGGTGTCGTCGTCGATGCCGGGCAGCAGGCGCTCGACCAGGGCGCGGCAGGTGCCGGCGGCGGCTCCGGCGTCGCTGTCGGCCGCGGCGCACTCGGCGGCGACCGATTCGCCGTACAGCAGGTCGCGCGGGTCCTGCGGGACGAGGCCGACCTCGCGGATCAGTTCGGCGGGGCGGGTGCGGTGCGGGGTGCGGCCGCCGACCCTGACGCTGCCGGAGGAGGGGGCGTGCAGGCCGACCAGGCTGCCCAGCAGGGTGGACTTGCCGGCGCCGTTGCGGCCCATCAGGGCGGTGATCTCGCCGGGGTGGAGGGAGAGGTCCACGCCGCGCAGGGCCGGGACGGGGCCGCGCCGGACGGCGAGGCGGTCGGTGACGGCGAGGGGGGCGGCAGTGGCGCGGAGGTCGGCGGGAGCGGGCGTCCGGCCGTCCAGTCGGGCGCGCAGCGGCGCGGCCTTGCGGCGCGCGTCGCGGACCGAGAGCGGCAGCGGCCGCCAGCCCGCGAGCCGGCCGAGGCCGACCACCGGCGGGTGCACCGGGGAGTGCGCCATCACCTCGGCGGGCTCGCCGAGGACGGGCGGGGCGTCGGGGGTGAGCAGCAGCACCTGGTCGGCGTACTGGACGACCCGCTCCAGCCGGTGTTCGGCCATCAGCACGGTGGTGCCGAGGTCGTGCACCAGCCGCTGGAGGACGGACAGCACCTCCTCGGCCGCGCCCGGGTCGAGCGCCGAGGTGGGCTCGTCCAGGACCAGCACGCGCGGGTGCACGGTGAGCACCGAGCCGATCGCGACGCGCTGCTGCTGGCCGCCGGAGAGGGAGTTCAGCGCGCGGTCGCGCAGGTCGGCGAGGCCGAGCAGGTCGAGGGTCTCCTCGACCCGGCGGCGCATCACGTCGCCCGGCAGGCCCAGGGACTCCATGCCGTAGGCGAGTTCGTCCTCCACGGTGTCGGTGACGAAGTGCGCCAGCGGGTCCTGCCCCACCGTGCCGACGAGGTCGGCGAGTTCGCGCGGACGGTGCTCGCGGGTGTCCCGGCCGCCGACGGTGACCCGGCCGTGCAGCACCCCGCCGGTGAAGTGCGGCACCAGGCCGCTGACCGTTCCCAGCAGGGTGGACTTGCCGGAGCCGGACGGGCCCACCAGCAGGCAGAGTTCGCCCTCGGGGACGGTGAGGTCGACGCCGTTCAGGGCGGGTGCGGCCGAGTCCGCGTACCGGACGGAGACCTGCTCGAAGGTGATCACGATGCCCTCCGGGGCGGGGTCGGGGCGGCGAACGCCGGTACCAGGCCGAGCAGCACGGTCAGCACGGCGGCCAGTGGCAGCGCGGGGACGGTCGGCGGGACGACGGTGGGGGCGAAGGCGGCCGGGTCCCGCGCGGCCAGGTAGGTGGTGAGGGCCGCCACGGCCGCCCCGGAACCGGCCGTCAGCCACTCGGGGACGGCCCAAGGGTCGGGCCGGTAGCGGCTTCTGACGGACCGTCGGCCACCCAGCAGCAGGCCGGCGAAGGCGGCGGCCAGGCCGAGCAGCAGGACGGGCAGCGCCCAGCCCGCGCCGCCGGCCGTCAGCAGCCCGTACGCGGCCAGGCAGATCCCGAGCAGTCCGGCCAGGGTGAGCGCGGCCGTCGCCCGGGCGAGCCGGCGCGGGACGTCGGCGGTGCGGCCGAACCCCCGGGTGTCCATGGCGGCGGCCAGTGCGATGGACCGCTCCAACGCGCCCTCCAGCACCGGGAGTCCGACGCTCAGCACGGCCGCGACGCCCTTGTCGGAGCGGCCCCGCAGACGCCGCGCGGCACGCAGCCGGCGGACGTCCGCGATCAGGTTCGGCGCGAAGGTCATCGCCACCACGACGGCGACGCCCGCCTCGTAGAGCGCGCCGGGCAGGGCGCGCAGCAGCCGGGCCGGGCTGGCCAGCGAGTTGGCGGCGCCGACGCAGACCAGCAGGGTGGCCAGCCGCAGCCCGTCGTACAGCGCCGCGAGCAGCCCCTCGACGGTGACCCGGCCGCCGATCCGCACGCCCTGCGCCCAGACGGGCAGCGGGAGTTCGGGCAGCGTGAACAGCACATGGGTGCCCGGGACCGGCGAACCGAGGAACACCGCGAAGACCAGCCGGATGCCGAGCACCAGCAGGCCCAGCCGCAGGAACGCCCCGTACGAGCGCGACCACGGCGCATCGCCGCGCCGGGCCGCGACCACGTACCCGGCGACGGCGACGAGCAGCAGCAGGATTGCCGGGTTGGTGGTGCGGGTGGCCGCCGCGCCCAGCCCCAGCGCCCACAACCACCAGGCCCCGGGGTGCAGTTGACGGGGGCCGGTGGGCGGCCGGGTGGTACGGACGGCGGTGCTGCTCACGGTGATTCCTGGGTGGGGGACGTTAGGGGTGACGGCGGCGGCGCGCCTGCCAGACGGCGCCGCCGGCGAGGACGGCCACCAGCGCGCCACCGGCGATCAGGCCGACGTCCGGGCCGCTGCCGGTGCTCTGGTTGGCGGATCCGGCGGCCGGCTGGGCGGCGCCGGCCGCGCCGACCTGGTCGCCGCAACCCGCCTTCGGGTAACCGGCGATGGCGCACAGCAGCCCGTTGGTGTCGTAGCGCAGCGGCGGGGCGACGGTGGCCAGCACCTCGGCCGAGGTGGCGCGGGGCGCGACGGTGGCGCACGCCGTGCGCTGCTCGGGCACCGAGGCGGCGGACGAACCGACGGCGGACGAACCGGAGGTGGACGAGCCGGAGACGGACGAACCGGAAGCGGACGAGCCGGCGTCCTCGGCGGTGCCGAAGTCCAGCACGACGGCCACCCGCTTGCGGCCCTCCTGCGCGGGCGTGTCCGCGCAGATGTCGGCGAAGCTCCCGGCCGTCCGGGGCTTCGCGGCGTCCTGCCCGCCGTCCGGGCTCAGCGCGAACCGCCACCCGTCCACGGCCCCGTCCGGCGGCACCGCGACGGAGGGCCCCTGCTGCTGGTACGTCCAGCTGCCGCCCTCGGCGCCGCGCCAGAACGACCAGTACCGGTACCCGGCGGCCTGCGCCGGAGCGGCGGAGGCGAGCAGCAGCACCGCCCCGAGGAGGGGGAGGAGCAGCGCGGCGAGGGCGGTGCGACGGCGGGCGCGGGCGCGGGCGCCTCCGCCCGGCAGGCCGGGCCCCGGCCCGCCGGGAGCGGCGTGGGAGGCGGGACGCATCAGAGGTGGGTGTTGCGCTTGCGCTGGAGGCTGAGGAGGAGGCCGCCGCCGACGCCGATGAGCAGGCCGACGCCGATCAGCCAGTACTGGCCGATGCCGCCGTCCTTCTTCTTCGCCGGGGCGGTCGCCGTCGCCGTGGCGGAGGCGCCGGTGGCCTTGGGTGCCGGGCCGAGGGCGGTGAGCTGGCCGGTCAGGGCGGCGGTGTCGCGGTGGGCG
The DNA here is from genome assembly GCF_042802075.1 of Kitasatospora sp. NPDC057518. NCBI lineage: Bacteria > Bacillati > Actinomycetota > Actinomycetes > Kitasatosporales > Streptomycetaceae > Kitasatospora > Kitasatospora sp. NPDC057518. The sequence goes on along the minus strand of NZ_JBHVEU010000030.1, from coordinate 5,571 downwards.
GCCTGGGCGACCAGCAGGAGGGTGGCGGTGGCGCCGGCGTCGGTGCCGCCCTTGCTCCAGGTGGCGCCCTCCTTGCCGAGCCAGTCGACGGCGCCGGCGGCCTGCTGGGGGTGGCCGCTCTGGCTGAGGGCGAGGGCGGCCCAGGCGGTGGCGGTGTAGTCGGGGGTGGGGGCGGCGCCCGGGGTGGTGAGGGTGAGGTGGTCGCCGCCGGCCGCGAGCTGGGCGGTGAGGTAGGCGCCGACGGCCTCGCCGGACTCCGCGTGCGAAACCGGGGCCGAGGAGGCCGAGGAGCCCTGGGCGGCCGGGGCGGCCGGGGCGTCGGCGCAGGCCAGGGCCTTGGGCGCGGCGTCGGCGTGCACCGTGCCGGCGACCGGCAGGTGGCCGCCGCTCGCGGCGAGCGCGGCCTGGGCGCTGGCCAGGGCGTTCGGGGTGAGGGCGCCGCCGGCCGGGTCGGTCTGGTAGGCGAAGGCGCCGCGCTGGTCGGCGGGGGCGGTGCAGCCGAGCTGGAAGAGGGCGAGCCCGTCGAAGGCGGACCTGCCGGCCTTGGCGACGCCCGCCGGGTCGGTCTTGGCGGCGAACAGCGCGTTGACGGCGAGGCCGGTGGAGTCGGCGTCGCCGGGGCTGCCCGGGTTGTACGCCCAGCTGCCGTCGGCGTTCTGGTTGGCCTTGAGCCAGCCGACGCCCTTGTCGACGGCCTCCTGGTGCCCGCCGAGGGCGACCAGGGCCTGGACGGCGACGGCGGTGGCGTTGCTGTCCTCGGTCTTGGGGTCGCAGGCCGCGCCGGCGGCCCGGTAGGAGGGCCAGCCGCCGTCCTCGCACTGCTGCCCGGTGAGCCAGCCGACGGCCGAGTCGGCCGGGGTGACCTTGGCCGCCGTCAGCGCGGTGAGCGCCAGCGACTGCCGCCAGACGCCGTCGTACGTCGGGTCGCTCTTGCCGTACAGCCCGTCGGGAACGGCGGCGGGGGTCGGCGTGGGGCTGTCGGCGAGGGCCGGTCCTGCGGCGAGGCCGGTGAGCAGCGCGGCGGACAGGGCGGCGGCGCCCAGGCGGGCGGCGGTCAGCATGGTGCGGTGTGCCTTTCGGTGAGCGGTGGTGGCCCGGGCGGGGCCGTTCCGTAGTCCTCGACGGTGCCGGGCGCGTGCGTCCGGACTGGCCGCTCGCCCCTCCCCGGGTGCTCCGACTCGTCCGGGCGGCCGATGGCGGCGCCGGTCTCACGGCTGCGGGGTCAGCGCCGGATTCGCACCGGCTTTCCCCGGGGGAGGAGCGGGATGGAGTTGTGCCGACTGTCGACTCTAGCCGCCGGAGCGCCACGGGCGCCCCGCAGCAGGCAGGAACAGGTTCCAGTCGCAGTAGAGGGGAGGGCAGCTCACGGCAGGGCGAGCAGCCGGGCCGCGGTGTGCAGGTCGGCCCGGACCTCGGCGATCGAGGCGCGCCCGGAGAGCCAGGCGACCAGCGCCGAGTGCCAGGTGTGCTCGATCACCCGCACCGCCGCGCGCTGGCTCTCGGTGGGCGGCCCGGACTGGCCGATCGCGTCCAGGATGAGCTGCCCGGTGGCCGTGCTGACCTGGTCCACCTCGGCCCCCACCGAGCGGTCCGCGAAGGACAGCGCCCGGACCATCGCCTCGGCCAGCAGCGGCTCGCGCTGCAGCGCGTGGAAGGCCCGGGTGAGGGCGTCGGCGACCCGCGGCGCCGGTTCGCGGTCGGTCGGCGGGTGCCGCCGGATGTGCTCCTGGAGGCCCTGGAGCTGCTCCAGCATCACCGCCACCAGCAGGTGGACCTTGGACGGGAAGTACCGGTAGAGCGTGCCGAGGGCGACCTGGGCGCCCTCCGCGACCTCCCGCATCTGCACCGCCTCGTACCCGCCCCGCACCGCCAGCGCGGTGGCGGCCCGCAGGATGCGCCGGCGCCGTTCGGCCTGGCGCGCGGTCAGCGGCGGCTCGCGCGGGGGCGAGAGCTGCGGAGAGGTGGAAGGAGGGGGTGGCGGCAAGGGTGCTCCCGGGCGGGCGAGAGTGGCGGCGTGCTCCACATGGTCGGCAGGATCCGGCGTGGCGGGAATCACCAGCCCTGGCTCCTGAGGGAAAGCTACGGGCCGGTATCTTCGAGGTCTCTCATTGTTCACGTGGTCGACGACGAGTTCCCCAGCCACTGAAACCTGATCTACTTTAGCGACCGGAAGCACGACCGGCAGCACCGTAAGCAGCTAGAGAAGAGGGCCCAGGATGACCGCGCAGCCGCTGCGGATTGCCCTGCTGTCGTACCGAGGGGACCCCTTCTGCGGCGGTCAGGGCGTGTACGTACGGCACCTCTCCCGGGAGCTGGCCAGGCTCGGCCACCACGTGGACGTGATCGGCGCCCAGCCCTTCCCGGTGCTCGACGAGGTCGACGGCCCCGGCTCGGTGCGCCTGGTCGAGCTGCCCAGCCTGGACCTCTACCGCGCCGACGACCCCTTCCGCACCCCGGCCCGCGACGAGTTCCGCGGCCCGGTGGACGTGCTGGAGTTCGCCACCATGCGCACCGGCGGCTTCCCCGAGCCGCTCACCTTCTCGCTGCGCGCCCGCCGCTACCTGGCCGCCCACAAGGGCCGCTACGACGTGGTGCACGACAACCAGACCCTCGGCTACGGCCTGCTCGGCCTGGCCCGGCACGGCTTCCCGCTGGTCACCACGATCCACCACCCGATCACCGTGGACCGGCAGCTGGAGCTGGACGCCGCCACCACCCGCGGCAAGCGGCTCTCGCTGCGCCGCTGGTACGCCTTCACCCGGATGCAGCGGAGGGTCGCCGCGCGGCTGGACCACGTGATCACCGTCTCCGGCACCTCGCAGCGCGAGATCGCCGAGCACCTGGGCGTCGCGCCCGGCGCGATCTCGGTGGTGCCGATCGGCGCCGACACCCGGCTCTGGTCGCCCTCGGCGGAGATCGAGCGCGTCCCCGGCCGGATCGTCACCACCTCCAGCGCGGACGTCCCGCTGAAGGGCCTGGTCTTCCTGGTCGAGGCGCTCGCCAAGGTCCGCACCGAGCGGGACGCCCACCTGGTGGTGGTCGGCAAGCCGCAGAAGGAGGACGGGCCGGTGGCCGAGGCGGTGCGCCGCTTCGGGCTGGCCGGGCACATCGAGTTCCGCAGCGGGCTGACCGACCAGGAGCTGGTCGACCTCTACCGCTCGGCCGAGGTGGCCTGCGTCCCCTCGCTCTACGAGGGCTTCTCGCTGCCCGCCGCCGAGGCGATGGCCACCGGCACCCCGCTGGTCGCGACCACCGGCGGGGCGATCCCCGAGGTGGCCGGGCCGGACGGGGAGTCCTGCCTGGCGGTGCCGCCGGGGGAGGCGGACGCGCTGGCCGCCGCGCTCGGCCGGCTGCTGGACGACCCGGAGCTGCGGGCCGGGCTCGGCGCGGCCGGACGGGAGCGGGTGCTGGCCCGGTTCACCTGGGAGCGGGCCGCCGAGCTGACCGCCGAGGCCTACCGCGCGGCGCTCGCCACCGGCGTCGGCGCCCGGGCCCGCTCGGGGCCGGGCTGGCGGTACGTGGCCTAGCCGCCCGCCCGCGGCAGGTCGGTGACGGCCGGTCGGCGGAGGCGGAGCGGTGGCGGCAGGGCGAGCCTGCCCGACGAAGCGTGACGTGCCGGGAGTGGCGTGACGAAGCGTCAAGAACGCTTGGTAGCAATAGGAATGGGAGTCCTGCAGTGCTGACCGTCGATTTCTCGCGCTTCCCGCTCGCCCCCGGCGACCGGGTGCTCGACCTGGGCTGCGGCGGGGGCCGGCACGCGTTCGAGTGCTACCGCCGTGGCGCCAACGTGATCGCCCTCGACCAGAACACCGAGGAGATCGCCGAGGTCAGGAAGTGGTTCGCGGCGATGGAGCAGGCCGGTGAGGCCCCCGAGGGCGCGTCGGCGGTCGCGATGGAGGGCAACGCGCTGGCGCTGCCGTTCGAGGACGAGTACTTCGACAAGATCATCATCTCCGAGGTGATGGAGCACATCCCGGACGACAAGGGCGTGCTCAACGAGATGTTCCGGGTCCTCAAGCCGGGCGGCCTGCTCGCCGTCACCGTGCCTCGCTGGCTCCCGGAGAAGATCTGCTGGGCGCTGTCCGACGAGTACCACGCCAACGAGGGCGGCCACATCCGGATCTACCGGGGCGACGAGCTGCTCGAGAAGCTCAAGGACGCCGGCCTGGAGCCGTACGGCACCCATCACGCGCACGCGCTGCACTCGCCGTACTGGTGGATCAAGTGCGCGGTCGGCGTCGACAACGACAAGGCGCTGCCGGTCAAGGCCTACCACCAGCTGCTGGTCTGGGACATCGTCGGCACCCCGGTGATCAGCAGCCTCACCAGGGCCGCCGAGCGGGCCCTCAACCCGGTGATCGGCAAGAGCTTCGTCGCGTACGCCTCCAAGCCCAACCGCGCGCCGGGCGGGACGGCGTGACGGCCGCCGTCCCCGAGGTGCTGCTGCTCGACGGGGTGCTCGACGCCGAGCAGGCCGCCGACACCGTGCGCAGCATCCTGGCCGAGCAGCGCCCCGACGGCGCCATACCCTGGTTCGCCGGCCACCACCTCGACCCCTGGGACCACACCGAGGCGGCGATGGCCCTCGACACGGCCGGCGAGCACGCCGCCGCCGAGGCCGCCTACCGCTGGCTCGCCGCCGCCCAGAACCCGGACGGCTCCTGGTACGCCGCGTACACCGACGGCGCGGTCACCGACCGGGCCAAGGAGAGCAACTTCTGCGCGTACATCGCGGTCGGGGTCTGGCACCACCACCTCAGCACCGGCGACGACGCGTTCCTGGAGTGGATCTGGCCGGTCGTCCGGCGCGCCCTGGACTTCATCGTCGGGCTGCGGCTGCCCGGCGGCCCGATCGCCTGGCGGGTCGACGGGGACGGCACCGCCACCGACGAGGCGCTGCTCACCGGCTCGTCCAGCATCCTGCACGCGCTGCGCTGCGGCCTGGCCGTCGCCGAGTACCTGGAGGAGCCGCAGCCCGACTGGGAGCTCGCGGCCGGCCGGCTGGGGCACGCCGTCTCCCACCACCCCGAGCGGTTCCTGGACAAGGGCCGCTACTCGATGGACTGGTACTACCCGGTGCTCGGCACCGGCCTGCGCGGCGAGGCGGCGGTGGCCCGGATCGAGCGGGACTGGGAGCGCTTCGTCGTCCCCGGCCTCGGCGTGCGCTGCGTCAGCGACCGCCCGTGGGTGACCGGCGGCGAGAGCGCCGAGCTGGCGCTCGCGCTCTGGGCCATCGGCCAGTCCGACCGCGCGGTGGACATCCTGCGCTGGATCCAGAAGCACCTGCGGCACGAGGACGGCTCGTACTGGACCGGGTACGTCTTCGAGGACGACGCGATCTGGCCGGAGGAGCGCACCACCTGGACGGCCGGGGCGCTGCTGCTCGCGGTCGCCGCGCTCGGCGGGGACCCGGCGACGGTCGCGGTCTTCGGCGGGGAGCAGCTGCCGGCCGGGCTGGTGGTCGCGGACTGCTGCTGAGCCCGGCGCACTGCGCGCGGAACGGCGCGCGCGGGACGGGCGGACAGGGCGCGGACACGGCGCGTACACGCGGAAGGGGCGGGACCGGAGAAC
>NZ_JBHVEU010000029.1:0-35228 GCF_042802075.1 Kitasatospora sp. NPDC057518 | reverse complement strand
GTGGTGGGCCCCCGTGCGCCCACCACCGGCGGCCGGTCCGGCCCCTGCCGCGGTCAGTCCGCCGCGTGCACCAGCTCCCCGCCGACGTAGGTGCGCTCCACCCGGGCCTGCGCGATCTCCTCCGGCGGCCCGGTGAGGATGTCCCGGTCGAGCACCACCAGGTCCGCGAGCCGCCCAACGGCCAGCACCCCGGCGTCGTCGTGCCCGTTGAGGTACGCGCTGCCAGCCGTGTACGCGGCGATGGCCGAGCCCAGGTCGAGCCGCTGCTCGGGCAGGAAGACCCGCCCGTCGGTGGCCTCCGGCTCCAACCGGTTGACCGCCACGTGCAGCCCCGCCAGCGGGTCCGGGCTGCTCACCGGCCAGTCGCTGCCCGCCGCGAGGGTGGCGCCGGCCCGCTGGAGGGAGCCGAACGGGTACTGCCAGGCGGCCCGCTCCGGCCCGAGGAACGGGATGGTCAGCTCGTCCATCTGCGGCTCGTGCGCGGCCCAGAGCGGCTGGATGTTGGCGACGGCGCCGAGCCGGGCGAAGCGCGGGAGGTCGTCCGGGTGGACCACCTGGAGGTGGGCGAGGTGGTGCCGGGCGCCGCGCCGGCCGTTGGCGGTGCGGGCGGCTTCGATCGCGTCCAGCGCCTCGCGCACGGCCCGGTCGCCGAGCGCGTGGAAGTGCACCTGGAAGTCGAGCGCGTCCAGTGCGGTGACGTACCCGCGCAGTGCCTCCGGGTCGACGAAGCTGAGGCCGGAGTTGGCGGTGGCGCAGCCGCAGCCGTCCAGGTACGGGCTGGTCATCGCGGCGGTGAAGTTCTCCGCGATGCCGTCCTGCATGATCTTCACCGAGCCGGCCCGGAACCGTCCGTGGGCCAGGTCCCCGCGCCGCCGCACGAGGTCGGGGATCTGGTCGGCGCCGCGGTCCCGGTCCCACCAGAGCGCGCCGGTCACCCGGGCGGTCAGCGCGCCGGAGCGGGCGGCGGCCAGGTAGGCGTCGGACGGGTCCGGCTGGCCGTTGAACTCGCCGAGCAGCGCGTCCTGCCAGCCGGTGATGCCGAGCGAGTGCAGCAGCCGCTGGGCGCGGAGCAGTCCGGCCAGCCGGTCGGCGGCGGTGGCGGGCGGCAGCAGCCGGGCGACCAGGGCGGTGGCGCCCTCCTGGAGGGTGCCGCCGGGGGTGCCGTCGGCCTCGCGCTCGATCCGCCCGTCGGCCGGGTCGGGGGTGTCGGCGGTGAGCCCGGCGAGTTCCAGCGCCCGGGTGTTGGCCCAGGCGCCGTGGTGGTCCCGGTTGGTGAGGTACACCGGCCGGTCGGGGACGACGGAGTCGAGCAGCTGCCGGGTGGGCAGGCCGCCTTCGAAGCTCTCCATCGACCACCCGCTGCCGGTGATCCACTCCTGGTCCGGGTGGGCCTCGGCGTACGCCCGGATCCGCTCCAGGTAGTCGGCGACGCCGACCGTCCCGGTGAGGTCGCAGGAGGCCAGCTCGGCGCCGCCGAACACGGCGTGGATGTGGGCGTCCTGGAAGCCGGGCAGCAGCAGCTTGCCGGTGAGGTCGACGACCTCGGTCCGCGGCCCGATCAGCTCCCGGACCTCGTCGTGCCCGACGGCGGCGATCCGCTCGCCGACGACCGCCAGCCCGCTCGCCCGGGTGCGGGCCGCGTCGCCGGTGTGGACGGGGCCGTGGGTGAAGACCAGATCGGCCTGGGTCATGGGTGGTGCTCCGTTCTCGCGTGGTCGTGCCTGGTCGTGCGTCGTACGGGCGGCTACCCGGCCGCCGCGTCCTCCCGCAGGAAGTACGGCGAGCGCCGCCGCCAGCGGGCCCAGGCCGCCGCCGGCAGCCCGCTGACGATCATCATGATCACCACGGACAGCTCGAACCAACCGTTGTCGGCGGCGAGTTCGAAGTGGTCCGTGGAGTCGTAGAAGGTCCAGGCCAGGTAGCCGCCGACGGCGAGCAGCGCCGCCGCGCCCAGCAACGGCCCGACCACCGCGCGCAGCCCCTCCAGCGGGGCGGTGCGCAGCAGGTGGCGGAACCGGACGGCGGCCGCGACGGCGGTCAGCGCGTAGTAGAGGGCGACGACGATGCCGATCGCGTTGACCGCGGCCGAGATCAGGTCGTTGACGGTCGGGATGGCGATGGAGGCCAGCGCCAGGGCGACGGCGACGCCGGTGATCAGCAGGGTGCCGACGGCGGGCGTGGCGTGCCGGGGGTGCAGGCGGGTCCAGACCGGGCCGAGCACCCGGTCGCGCCCCATCGCGTACATCCCGCGCGCGGTCGGGATCACCGAGGACTGCAGCGAGGCCACCGCGGAGAACATCAGCGCGATCAACGGCAGTGCGGCCAGCGGCTGTTCGGCCAGCTTCGTGCCGAAGTAGGTCAGCCCGTGGGCGCCGTTGTCGGCCAGCTCGTCGATCGGCAGGACCCGCTGGAAGGCGGTGCCGGCGAGCAGGAACAGCGCCAGCATCACCACCAGGGCCAGCAGGCCGCCCCGGGAGGCGTCCCGCGGGTCGCGCACCTCCTCGCCGACGCTGAACACCGACTCGAAGCCCCAGTAGCAGAACACCGCCAGCACCATGCCCTGGGCGACGGCGTCGAAGGAGGGGATGTCGAAGGGGTTGAACCACTGGAGCGAGAATGGCTGGTCGCCGGCGAACAGCCCGTAGCCGCAGAAGCCGAGCAGGACGGCGTACTCGAAGACCAGCAGCGCCTTCTGCAGCCGGGCCGCCAGGTCCAGTCCGCGCACCGCGACCAGCGCGGCGCCCACCAGCACCACCAGGCCGATCAGGGTGCACTGGACGGTGGAGTCGGCGTCGAGCCGCAGCCCGGCCACGCTGCGGACGTGGGCCTGGTCGAGCAGCTGGACGATCGAGGAGCCGGTGACGGTCGTGGTGTACGCCATGAAGACGACGGTCCCCACGGTGTTCACCCACCCGGTGAGGAAGCCCAACCAGGGGCTGAGGGTGCGCCCGACCCACCGGTAGCTGCTGCCCGCGTCCGGCTCGACGGCGTTCAGCCGCCCGTACCCGCCGGCGATGGCGAGCACCGGCAGGAAGGCCAGCAGCATGATCGCCGGAAGGTGCAGGCCGACCACCCCGGCCATCAGCCCCAGGCCGATCCCGATGCTGCTGGTGGCGGCCGTGCTGGAGGCGGCGATCGCCGCCCCGTCCAGCAGGCCGAGCGACTTGTGCATCGCGACGTGCGTTCCTGCCGCGTCCGCTCTCGGACCGCCGCCCGTGTCCTTCACCGTCGATGCCAACGGATCACCGCCTTGGTCGTGGGGTGCGCGTGTGGGGGAAGCTCCCGTACCGGTCGTGGGGGGTGACGCGGGCCGGAAGTGCGAGCCATGAAACCGGCGGCGCCGTCACACGTCAATGCCGTTGTCATAAGGCCGCGCGCACCGCCGAAAGCGCCACCGGGCGGGTCCGGCGGTGGTCATGCTCCGCTCGACGCGTTGTCGGTGTCCGGAGCCAGAATGGGATCATGCCCTCCCTGGAGACCACTCCGAAGATCCGCGCCCGGATGAGCAAGCAGCGCAGTCACGACACCGGTATCGAGGTCACCCTCCGCAGGACCCTGCACGCCGCGGGGCTCCGCTACCGTGTCCACCGCAAACCGCTCAAGGGCGTACGCCGTGAGGCCGATGTGCTCTTCGGCCCCGCGCGCGTCGCGGTCTTCGTCGATGGCTGCTTCTGGCACGGCTGCCCCGAGCACGCGACATGGCCGAAGAACAACGCCGACTTCTGGCGCGAGAAGATCGAGAAGAACCGCTCTCGGGACGTCGACACGGACGCCCGCCTCGCCGAGGCCGGCTGGCTGTCCGTCCGCGTCTGGGAACACGAGAACGCCGCCGAGGCCGCCGAGCGGATCGTAGCTCTGGTGCACGAACGGCGGGCGGGCAGCGTGCGGAAGACGGCACCGGGGCCGACCGAGTACATCACACCGCCCGCCGCCGGCTAGACTCTGGCCACATGACCAGCTCGGACGCATCCGCTTCATTTCTCGCGAAACCATATGTTCTGGACCTTTTCGCCGGTCCGGGCGGTCTCGACGTGGCCGCACACCTGCTCGGTGTGCGTTCCCTCGGCATCGAGTGGGACAAGGACGCCTGTGAGACGCGTTACGCGGCCGGCCTCGAGACGTTGCACGCGGATGTCAGCCAGGTCCGGCGGGAGCGGTTCCAGGACTTGCCCAAGGAGCTGAACGTGCTCGCGGGTGGCCCGCCTTGCCAGACGTACTCGGTCGCCGGCAACGGCGCCGGGCGCGAGGCCCTGGCCAAGGTCGAGGAGGTCATCCACGCGCTGCTGGACCGGGTGTCCGACGAGGAGATCGACAGGCGCTTGGCGGAGCTGGGCGACGACAACAGGACTGCCCTGGTCCTGGAACCCCTTCGATACGCGATCAAGGCCCTCTACTGCCGGAACCGTGAGGGACGGCCGTTCGACGTGATCGTCCTGGAACAGGTCCCGCAGGTCAAGGCCCTGTGGCAGGCCTACAAGAAGGCGCTGGAAGCAGGCCTGCCCGGTCCGGACGGGATGGAGGTGAAGTACCAGGTCGCGGAGATCGCGACGCTTCGCACCGAGGAGTACGGCGTCCCTCAGACCCGCCGTCGCACGATCCTCGTCGCCAGGCTGGCCGCGCACGGCTCCCCACGACTCCCCCGTCCGACTCACCATGCGTACAACCCGCACAACCCGATCCAGGGAGGGCCCCAGGACGAGAAGGCAGTCGCCGGAGAGAAGCAGATCGCGCTTCCGGTGGCGGGAGGCGAGCCGCCGCTCAGGCCTTGGGTTCCCATGTGGGACGTCCTGCGGGCGACAGAACGGATGCCCGAGGGCCGGAAGACGCCTTTCGAGATCAAGTCCAACTACGGCACCGGAGGCGATCCCGAGAAGCGCGGCATCCGCACGTACCGGCAGCCCTCGTTCACGGTCACCGGCAAAGCCTCCCGCAACGTCGTCCAGACTCCGGGCGGTCGCGCCCCTCACGACCCGGATCGGATGACCATCCGGGAGGCCGGCATCCTCCAGACCTTCCCGCCCAACTACCCCTGGGACGGCGGAGACCAGTCCCAGCAGGTGGGCAATGCCGTGCCGCCGCTGTTCGGCATGCACGTGCTGGCGGCGGCACTGGGAATTCCGCATTTTCAGGAGGAGAAGGTACTGGCGGACTGGGAAGTCGCCTCCGTCGAGGACCGCATCACCCTGCGCAAGTCGGGCTGCGACGACCCGGACGGAAAGGGATGCGGTCCCGACTGCCCGAAGAAGATCAGGCCGACGTCCAAGCGTCAGGCATCCGCATCGACCTCCGCCGCTGCCACGTCCCGCCCCCGGACCGGTGCGTCCGCGAAGAGGTCGGCGAAGTAGTCCACCAACACGCTCACGGACAGCTCCGGCGCGGGTTCCTCAGCGGGGCCCGCCGGGAGCGCGTTCCGTGACACCTGGCGGGCGGTCTCGGCCTCGTCGATCCAGTCCAGCAACGGGCGAGGGTCGCGATCGGGGTGGTCGGGTGCGATCACGTCGTACATCAGGGTCGCCGCGGAGGCGTTGACGGCCCCGGCCAGGGCGTTCGCCTCGCGCCCACCGGTGACCGTTCCCTTCGCGACCAGCCGCGCGATCGCCTGCGCGGTCGGCCGGTGATTGATCACGGACATCCGTAGCGCCGTGTTCAGGATGTCCTGGTTGCCGCAGGCCGCGACCACAGGGGCGTAGTCCGCCCCGTCGCGGAAGAGTTCGGCCGCCCACCACAGCCGGGAGAAGGCCTGCTTGTGGTACGTCCCGCGAAAGCGGTCGGACGCCACCTTGGCCGGCTTGCCGTCCTTGGGTTCCGCCAGGTGCCGCCAGACCACGTAGTCCGGGGCGACGCCGAGGGCGAGGTAGTTCCAGAAGCCGGGGTCGGCCGCCTCGCGGCGGGTGAGTCGGAGCACGGCGTGGAGACGGGGAGCCAGCCAGGCGTCGGCCTGGGTGACCTTGAGCCCGCCGGCCCGGCAGTAGGCCATGGCGTCATCGACCAGGTCGCGGACGGGTTGCAGTTCGCCGCGTCGGTCGGCGTGCGGGAGCGGTTCGGTGACCTGGTTGAGCTTGATGCTCGGCACGCTCTCACGACCGGTGAGCAGGCCCTCGGTGACGAACTCCGTCGCCTCGGCGCCGGGCAGCAGGGCGAGCCGCCCCGGGAGGTAGTCGGGCCGGTCGGTCATGCGTCGTCCCCCTGCGTGAGGCGTTCCAGGTCGTGGATGGTGGCGGAGAGCGTCCGAGGGACGCCTGCCCGCCGGGAGGCGGCGTAGTGGATCCGGGATTGGAGTTCACCCCAACCGGCGGCGGTCGCCCCGGTGCGAGCCCTGTGGACCGCCCGCAGGGCGGCCTCCGGCTCACGGTCGGCGTACACGTCCGGGAGCATCTCCCGGAGCACCTCGCCCTGCCAGCCGTGCGGGAAGACCGGGGTGCCGTCCTCCTCGACCTCCAGGTCGCCGACGGCGGAGTGGAAGACCGCCGTCCAGACCTCGGAGCACATCTGGGCGAGCAGGAGCTCCCGGACGGTCTTCTCCGGGCCGCTTCCGCCGTCGGCGCCGATCAGGTCGCCGAGCCCGTCGAAGTCGGAGTTGACGCGCACGAGCGGGATGCGGCCGGTGGTGTCGACCAGCCACGGCGAGTCCTTGAACTGCTGGAGCCGACTCGCTCCGGACCCGAACTTGAGCATCTTGACGTCGAGTTCACGGGCGAGCGACGGAACGGCCTCGATCACGTCGACGAACCACTCCACGTCGGAGGTGGCGATCACCCGGCCGGGCACGCCGTCCACGGTGGCCACCACGTGCACAGTGAGCGAGGAACGATCGAGGAGGTCGCACCGGTACAGGTAGAGCTCGGCCGTCCGCGCGCGACCGTCCTCGGAGACCGGGGAGAACTCCGTCGTCGTACGGGTGTTGGTGGCACGCTCGGCGAGAACCGCGACGACCTTGACGTTCTGCCAGGGCCCGGACGGGTCCACGGCCTTCGCCGGGAGTTCGACGGACAGGCGGAGCCGGGCCTGGGTCCAGTCGGGGCGGTCCTCGTCCGGCCCGAGGGCGACGACGCGTTCGATGGTGGAGAGGTACTTGCTCTCCAGATCCTCCCAGGGCTCGCCCTCGGCCTTGAGCTGGGCGCCGTCGACGCGCCAGGACACGGTTCCGGTGAATCGTCGGTAGGGGTAGACCTTCACGCCTGCTCCTCCTTTCCGCTGCGGAGTTCGACGACGAGTCCGGTGAGTTGGGCCCGGACCGGGTGGCGGGAGACGTCGGTGACGCCTCGGAAAACGGCCTTGCGGCTGCCCGGTGACAGGTGCAGGGATCCGTCGACCACCTCGCAGCCGGTGACGGCGACGAGCTCCTTCCACGGCGCGGCCGGCCGCGGGCCGGAGCGCACGTCGAACTTGGCGACCGGCGTGACCGGACGGCCCGAATCCGCTCCGGACGGGATCCGCAGGTCCACGGTGACCGACCAGGCCCCCGTCTCGTCGATCACCGCATCCACGTTGTCCAGTTCGGGCAGGGCCGCGGCGGCCGCCTGACGCGGCCGCTTCTTCGTCGCGCCGCCGACCTTGAGCCGACCGGCGATCTTGGCTTCTCCCCCGTTGCGGCGCTTGGCCTTGGGAATGGCGACGAGGTCACGCACGGCGGCGTTCACCTCGGTGGTCAGGTTGTTGATGCGCCGGTAGGCGGAGGGGGAGTAGGAGAGCCGCAGCTCCTCCGTCTGCCCCCACTTGTTGTGCTCCGGCGGCTCGGAGGCCCGGAGGAACTCCTCGGCAGCCTCGGCGCCGAGCGCGTCCGGGCCCGCCGCGCGGCCGGTGAGGAGGACGGCCTGAAAAGGGTTGGTGCCGATCGGCATATTGGGAACGGCACTGTCCTTGACCGTCATACGGTTGCCCCGCATGGAGACCACGCGGTTGGAGCGACCGTCGGCGTCCTCGGCGTCGGTGACCAGGACCACGGCCTCGTGCGGCACGAAACCATGTGCCGGGCCGCCGCCGTGGAGCGGAACCTTGAGCGTCACGGTGGCCCGGGCGACCTGACCGCGTCCGGTGAGACGGTCGACGGTGGCGCCCTCCAGGAAGGCCCGCAGCGCACGGGTCCGGGCGGGCTGGGCCGCGGCCGGGTCCACGTGCTCCTCTCGAATGAGTTCTTCGCCGTTGCGATAGGTACGGACGGACGCCTCCAGGTGCGGCCTGTGCTCACCGCCGCCGGTCATCGCGGCCCAGAAGTTGCGACCGAGCGCGTCGACCAGTCGGGCGTGCATGCGGTGGATGGAGTCGTCGTCCTCGGTGGTCTCCTCCTCGTCCACGGCACCGTTGACGGCCGAAAGGCTGGCCACGTCGTGGGCGCCGACGATGAGGAACGACGTGCCGGGGGCCCCGCTCTCACGGGTGAGATGGAGATTCTCCACGGTCTCTTCGTCCGCCCACCAGGAACGGACCACTTCCGCGGCCCCGTTGACCGGGTCGGCACGTCCGAACCAGGCCGGGCCGGCGCACGCCCGACCGTCGACCTCGCGCCAGGGCAGGTCGAGTCGGCCGATGAGCCGTCGCTCGGTGCGCCCCTCGTGTGGTTCGGAGAGGGTCGAGTTGATCAGCACCAGGCCGAGTCGGCTGGTCGCCCACAGTGTGGCCTTGCCCAGACCGTAGGAACCACCTGCGCCGAGATCCCGCTTGTGGCTGTCGAGTTGACGACGGACCACGGCGGCGAAGAGCCCGTCCGCGTAGTCATCACCGGTCAGGCCGGTGGCGTTGTAGTCGTCGACCCGGAGCAGCACCAGGCGGTCGTTCTGGTACATGTCGCGCAGCCCGGCCGCGATCGTGCGCGACACCTTGCTCTGCTTCCCGCCGTCGGCGGTGAGCGCCTCGTAGTGCGGAGACAGGCGATCCCATCGGATGGCCTCGCGGAACCGGGCGAGAGTCTCCCCGGTGAGCTCGTGCAGGGTGTAGCGTACGCGGACCGGCTCGGCCGGATCGAGGCGGGCGTCGAGACTGTTCTGGGTGGCTTCGCGGGCGAGTACCGAGACATCCGCCTCGAAGGCGAAGGCGGCGGCGTTGCCGTACTCCCGGCCGCCGTCGGGGTGGGCCGGCCGGTGGTACCAGTCGACGGGCAGGCCGAGTTGGGCGTCGGCGCTGCGGGTGTGGATGGTCTCCAGGTCGGTGTTGAGCACTTCGGCGATGCGCCGGACGGTGTCGTCCCGGGGCACGGAGCGTCCCACGATCCAAGCCGAGACGGCGGCCCGGGTCACTTCCAGGTCGATCGCCAGATCGGTCTGGCTCTTCCCTGCATTCCTGAGCTGGCGCGCCAGCCAGGGGCCGAACTCCTCAGCCGCCTTCACGTCCCACCTGCTTCCGCATGGCCTGTTTCACGAGGTGAGAGCCACGATAGCACGCACGGTTGACAGGGTCACCATCTTGTCAACAAACCCTTGACAGGCGCCGGCTTCAATGCGGGAAGGCATTGGACGCAATCGAGAAAAAGGAATCGAGAGCCCTCGCCCTCTTGTCCGAATTAACCCGATGGCCCCTTATGACCACAGTTGCAGGACGCCGGAGCCGCGGGTAAGGTCGTTGCCAATTCCACGGCAGGAGCCGCGGAAGGAAGCCCTGGCACGGGGTGTGGTACATCTTTTTCCTGGGGGGGAATACTCTACGGCTGCCTCCGGAATTCCTTCGCGGATTCCGTGGATCCTCGCGCGGCCCGTTCTCCTCCTGCACCAGTTCGCACCATCCCGTCGTGCAATCCCACGAATGCGAAAGCGCAGGTACCGCGGTGTCCCCGAAGCACTCCCCGAACCACCACATGCGTTCCATCGTCTCCACCTGCGACGCGCTCGCCGACGACCCGCAGGCCCTGGGCGTGTACCTCTACCTGCACGACCTGACCCCCGACATGGTCGCCATCTACCGGAACGCCATCCGTGACACCGAGGCCCGGGCTCGCCGCCCGCGCCGGAACCCCGGCCAGTGTCAGCGCATCACCGGCCGCACTCGCAGCTACATCGTCA
Organism: Kitasatospora sp. NPDC057518; assembly: GCF_042802075.1. Classification (NCBI taxonomy): domain Bacteria; kingdom Bacillati; phylum Actinomycetota; class Actinomycetes; order Kitasatosporales; family Streptomycetaceae; genus Kitasatospora; species Kitasatospora sp. NPDC057518. The sequence continues at coordinate 25,236 of NZ_JBHVEU010000029.1, read as the reverse complement.
CGGTCACCGTTCACCGCACCCACTGACGGAACGTCCGACAGTCCTCGCGCCCACCTTTCCTCCGCACCCGAAGTGGAACCATTCGTGGCCGACCCGCAGTCCCCCGTGATCCGCACCGTCGTCGAGCAGTCCCTCCGTGTCCTGGAGACCTATGCCGTCGACCCGGGCCTGATCCCCGAACACGCCAACGGCGAACGCCGCATCACCCAGGGCGGGTACGGCGACCGGCAGCTCTTCGAACTCGTCCAGAACGCGGCCGACGAGCTGCGCGACGAGCCCGGCGGCCGGATCCACGTCGTCCTCACCGGCACCCATCTGTACTGCGCCAACCAGGGCGACCCGGTGACGCCCGACGGCGCGGAGACCATCCTGCGCATGAGCACGTCCCGCAAGCGCGGCGGGCAGATCGGCCGGTTCGGTGTGGGGGTGAAGTCGGTCCTGGTGGTGACCGACGCGCCCGAATTCTTCAGCCGCGAGGGCAGCTTCGGCTTCGACCGGGCCTGGTCGTTCGAGCTGATCCGCAACGTGCCCGGGGTGCGCGAGCGGTTCGGCGCGGAGTTCGAGGCACCCGTACTGCGCATGGCCCGCGAGCTGGACATGGCGGCCGAGCGCCTCAAGGACCAGGTGCTGGACGAACTGCTGGCGTGGGCCACCACGGTGGTCCGTCTCCCGCTGCTGCCCGGCGCCGCCGATCGGCTGGGCAAGGACATGCACGGCCACCAGGGCACCGCCGGTCACGACACCCGCGAGGAATTCCCGTCCGGCTTCCACCTGTTCTCCCCGCACGTGGGCCAGGTGGTCCTGGAGGACCGCCGGCCCCGCCCGATCGCGCGCCGGGCCCTCCAGGCCGAGCGGGTCGGCAACCTGCACACGATCCAGGAGGAACGGGTCGGCAAGCCGCCGGCGACCTCGCAGTGGCGGGTCTTCACCCGCACCCACGAACCGACCGAGGTCGCCCGACGCGACGCGGGCGAGCTGCACGACCGGCTGACCGTCGACCTGGCCTGGGCGGTCCCGGCCTACAACACGGACGAGCGGACCGGCCTGCTCGGCTACGCCGACGCCAAGGGGCGGGGCCGGTTCTGGTCGTTCTTCCCGACCAAGTACGAGATGACCCTCAGCGGCATCCTGAACGGGGCGTGGAAGACCAACGAGGACCGGCAGAACCTGCTGGACTCCTCGCCGTTCAACGTCGAGATGATCCGGACCGCCGCCGGCCTGGTGGTCGACTCGCTGCCCGAACTCGCGCCGGCGGAGGACCCCGGCGCGTACCTCCCGCTGCTGCCGGGCCGTTCCAAGGGCGTGGAGACGATCAGTTGGGCCGACCGGCTGCTCACCGAGCAGATCTGGGCCACCACCGCGGTGCGGCCGTCGCTGCCCGACCAGGACGGTGTCCTGCGCGTCCCCGGCAGCCTGAACATCCACCCGGACCTGGGGAAGGACGGCACCGCGGTCAACCGCTGGCTTCGGTCCTGGCACGCGTACCCCGGGCGCCCTCGCGACTGGGTGCACCCCTCGGCCGAGGCCACCGACCTGCGCACGGGCAAGGTCCAGCACATCCTGGCCGCCGCCCGCCGGCAGCGGGCCTCGATCGTCGAGTGGCTCGAGGCGCTGGTCTCCGACGGCACGGCCGAGGCTTCGGCGACGGCCGTCCGGATCGTCGCCGACATGATCGCTTCGAACGCCGGCTGCGCCGCGGAGGCCCGCACGGCCAGGATCGTGCTCACCGAGGAGAACGGCCTGGTCGCCCCTCGGGGAAGCGTGGTGTACCGCCGCACCGAGGAGGACGGCCTGCGGGAGTCGCTGGTCTACGTGGACCGCGCCCTGTCCGACGACCCGTCGCTGCACTCCGCCCTCACCGCCCTCGGCATCCAGGAAGCCGACGTCCGGGGGCGCTTCGTGAGCGTCCTCGACCAGGGCTTCGGCTCGTACGGCCCGCAGGAGTGGAACCGGTTCTGGGAGCTCTTCCACCGGGCGGGTGCCTCCGTGGTGGGCCATGAGGTGACCACTCGGGTGGACGCGCCCCTGGAGACGCTGATGGTGCGGACGGCGGACGGCCGCTTCCACACCATGCGCGACTGCATGCTGCCCGGTGTCGTCGTCACCGCGGAGAGCGACCCCGAGATCGCGGTGGACATGCGCTTCCACTCCGACGACGCGGGATTCTTCCGCGAGTTGGGCCTGCGGGACCGCCCGACCGGCAAGCACAGGCCCGAGGAGGAGCCCTGGTTCGAGGAGTACCGGGCCGCCGCGCACGCGGCGTACTGCCGTACGCTCGACGACCGGGCGAGTCGGCCGACCCTGGCCAGGATCAGGATCGACGGTTCGCCTGTCGGTGGGCCACTGCACCTGCTGCCCCGGCTCTCGGAGCCGGCCCGCGCGGCCTTCGTCCGGGCGCTGCCGGAGGACGCGCTGGTCGAGCACTGGACCCTGCAGATCGGGGCCCAGGTCGACTCCCGTCGATCGGTGCAGTCCCCCATCCGGTGGATGATCTCCCGGCACGGTCTGATCGAGACGTCCCAGGGCCTCAGGCCCCTCAAGGAAGCCGTGGGACCGCAGCTCGGCGGCTACCGTGATGTGCTCCCGGTGGCGTCGATCAGCGAGGAGAAGTCCCGGAAGCTCGGGCTCGCGGACAGCGTCGAGAAGGTCCGTACGAAGCAGTGGGAGCAGCTCCTGGAGAAGCTCCAGGAGAGCGAGGACGACACCTTCGTCGGTTCCACCTACGCCCTGCTGACCCGGTTGGAGATCCCCTTCCCCGAGGACTCGCTGACCCGCTGCCGGATCGGCGACGCCTGGGACACCCGGGCGGACGGCGAGATCGCCGTCGCCGCGAACCCGGAGGAGTACCGCTCCTTGCAGGCCGAGCGGGTGCCCGCGCTGCTGATGCCGGACCAGGAGTCCGCCGACCTCATGGTCGAGCAGTGGGGCATGCTGCGCCACGACGACGTCGTCAGCCGGGAGACCCGGCACGAGTCGAGCGTGGAGCCGGTTCCGCTGGGCGAGGAGTTCCCGACGCTGCGGCAGAAGATGGGCGGCTCGGTCGGCACCTACTCGCTGCTGCGCTGCTCCACGCTGGAGGAGGTCGTCCGTACCCCGCACGGTGCCCGGGCGAAGTCCCTGGCGAGCGCCCGCCAGGGCAACGTGATCAAGGTCGTGGACTCGCTGGACCGGCTGGGCACGCTCCGGGCCGTGGACCGCGAGTTGGGTCTGCGGATGGGAGAGGCCGGCTGCCGGGCGCTCCTGGAGGCGCAGGTCCGTCAGGAGCAGGACGAGAAGGTGCGTTCCTCGCTCAAGGCGATCCGCGAGGCCGAGGACGTGACGGCCAAGCTGGAACTGCTGATCGGTGCAGAGGCCCTGCGCGACCGGCTCCCCTCAGGACTCATGGACGCCGAGCGCCAGGATCCGGACGGGCCGGAGCCCACCGGTCGCCGGATCGCGCAGATGGCGTTCAACGCGCACGGCGACAGCGTGCTCAAGACCCATGCGCGCGACATCCAGGAACGCTTCCCGAGCGCCCCGTCCTCCTACACCGGGGGCCCGGCGGCGGTCTCCTTCGTCGCCGATCTCGGCCTGCCCGCGCCCTTTGCCGGATACCGGGCCCCGGCCCTCGAACAGAGCCTGACCGTGGACGGCCCCCGGGACTTCCCCCGCCTGCACGAGTACCAGGAACGTCTCGCCCTCAACATCTTCGAGATGCTGGACCGACTCGCCCCGCAGCGCGCCATGCTCTCCCTGCCCACCGGCGCCGGCAAGACGCGGGTCACCGCCGAGGCCGTCATCCGTTGGGTCAAGCAGGCCGGTGAGCTGAACGGTCCGATCCTGTGGATCGCCCAGACCGAGGAACTGTGCGAACAGGCCGTACAGAGCTGGCAGTTCGTCTGGAGCAAGGCCGGCGCGCAGGAGCGGCTGACGATCAACCGGCTGTGGACCTCGAACGAGGCCGCCCCGGTCACCGACGGGCCGCAGCTCGTGGTGGCCACCGACGCCAAGCTGCGGGTGTGCCTCGACACCGACCGCTACGCCTGGCTGCGGGCCGCCGCCCTGGTGGTGGTGGACGAGGCGCACGTGGCCACCAGCCCGAGCTACACCGAGATCCTGAGCCTGCTCGGCCTGACCCAGCACCGGACGGATCGGCACCTCCTCGGTCTCACCGCCACCCCGTTCCGCGGCCACAACGAGGAGGAGACCCGCCGGCTGGTCAACAGGTTCGGCACCCGTCGGCTGGACGAGGGCGTCTTCCCCTCCGACGACGCCTACGGCCACCTCCAGGAGATCGGTGTACTGGCACACGTCGAGCACAAGGAGCTGACCGGCGGCACCATCGAGCTGTCGCGCCAGGAGCGGGAGAGCGCCGAGCAGTTCAGTCTGCTGTCCAAGGCCGCCGAGCAGCGTCTGGCCGACGACCACGACCGCAGCCGCCGCATCGTCGACGAGGTCGCGGACATGGACGCGAACTGGCCGGTGCTGGTCTTCGCCACCTCCGTGGAGCACGCCAAGTACCTGGCGGCCATGCTGATGGACCGCGGGATCTCGGCTTCCTCGGTGGACGCCACCACCTCCGACAGCGACCGTCGTTCCAGGATCCGGGACTTCCGTGACGGCCGAGTACGCGTGCTCACCAACTACGGGGTGCTCACCCAGGGCTTCGACGCCCCCGCCACCCGCGCGGTCGTCGTCGCCCGGCCCGTCTACAGCCCCAACGTGTACCAGCAGATGATCGGCCGCGGTCTGCGCGGCCCCCGCAACGGCGGCAAGGACACCTGCCTCATCCTCAACGTCCGCGACAACATCCGGAACTTCGACACCGCCCTCGCCTTCACGCAGTTCGAGCACCTGTGGAGCAACCGATGACCACCCACCCCGAGGACGGCCCCGTCCTCACAGCCGAACAGCAGGCCGTCGTGGACCGGCCGTGGGACACCCGGCTGCTGGTCACCGCGGGAGCGGGGACGGGCAAGACCCACACCCTGGTGCGCCGCATGGACGCGCTCGTCGGACACACCGACCCGGACGAGGCGCTGGAGGCGTCCGAGCTGCTGGTCCTCAGCTTCTCCCGCGCCGCCGTCCGGGAGCTGCGGGACCGGATCGCCCGACACGGGGAACACGCGCGACGGGTACGGGTACAGACCTTCGACTCCTGGGCCTACTCCCTGCTGCTCCAGGCGCACCCGGACGGGGAGTGGTCGGCGCTCTCGTTCGACGAGCGGATCCGGGCGGCCACCGACGCGATCGAGAAGGGCGCACTGGAGTCCCTGGAGGCAGGCCCGCCCACGCACGTGATCATCGACGAGGTGCAGGACCTGGTGGGCGCCCGCCGGGAGATGGTGGAGTCGTTGCTCGACCGGCTCCAGGACTCCTGCGGGTTCACCCTGGTCGGCGACTCCGCCCAGGCGATCTACGACTTCCAGATCGAGGACCCGGAGGAGTACGCCGATCGCGCCGACCTCTTCCTCCGCTGGGTGCGGATCTCCTATGCCGACGACCTGGAGGAGCTGCGACTGACCCGCAACTTCCGGGCCGTCACCCCCGAAGCGCGCACCGCGCTCCCGCTCGGCCCCGCCGTCCAGGCCGTCGGCAGCGCCCCCGAAGGCGCGGACGCGGCCGCCGAACGCCTCCACGAGGAGCTGCGCGAGCTGCTGCTCGATCTGCCCGACCTGGGCTCGTTCACCGACTCGTTCACGCTGGACACGCTGCGGTCGTTCCCCGGCACCTGCGCGATCCTGTGCCGCGACAACCGGCAGGCTCTGGTCGTCTCGGAGCGGCTGCACACCCAGGGCGTCCCGCACGCCCTGCGCCGCCCGCTCCGGGACCGGCCGGTGCCGTACTGGGTCGCCGAGGTGCTGCGTCGGACCGCGGCCGCCACCCTGGCCGAGGAGCGACTGCGTGATCTGCTCGCCGCGATCCCCCTGCCCGAGGAGACCGACCTCGACCGGGTGTGGCGCTCCCTGCGCCCGGCGGCACGCGGCGCCGGGCGGGGCACCCTCGACGTGGTGCGGCTGCGCCGTCTGGTGGCGGAGCGCCGGTTCCCGGACGAGTTGGCCGATCCGGAACCGGCCCGGCTCGTGGTGTCCACGGTGCACCGCTCCAAGGGCCTGGAGTTCGACCGGGTGATCGTGCTCAACCCGCCGACCGTCGCCGAACTGCGTCGCCGCACCGAGGCACCGGACGTTCCCGCCGAGGCCCGCGCGCTCTACGTGGCGATGACCCGGGCGCGGGAGGACCTGTACCGGGTCGCCCCGCCTGACACGGTGACGGTGCTCAGGCACAAGCCGACCGGCCGGCTGTACCGGGGAGTCCCGAACCAGCGTCTGCAGTGGCGGCGCGACGGCATCGAAGTGCGGGCCGGAGACGTGGACGCCCTGGAACCGGCCGACGCCGTCGGTGACGCCCCCGGCGCCCAGGCTTACCTGCTGGAGCGGGTGCGGCCGGGGGACGCGGTGTCGTTCCGGCTGCGTGATGCCCTTCCCATGGGCGCCGAGCAGAGCCCTCGGTACGCCCTGCTCCACGAAGGGCGGGAGATCGGCGACGCCTCCGAGGTCTTCCGGAGTCAGTTGCACTCCGTCCTCAAGGTCGGCTCCACGTGGGAGATCCGCTGGCCCGAGGAGATCTCCGGTCTGCGCATCGACTGCCTGGAGTCGGTCGCGGGCAGTCCGGCCGCCGGGGCCAACGCGGGCCTCGGCGACCACGGGGTGTGGATCGCCCCTCGCATCAGCGGAATCGGACGGTTCCGGCACACCAGCGGAACCCAGGAGGAGCAGGAATGACCATCCACGCAGGGCGGCACGCCGAGCACTACCGGGTCCGTGAGGACCTGGTGTCCCGGCTCCGCCGGGAGCTGCTGGGCCCCGACATCGGGGACTCCGCCGAGGACCGGGCCGAGGTCCTGGACCAGGACGCCCCGATCACCCGCTATCCCATCGGCGTGCTCTACCCGCGCCCGGCGGACGCCGCGGCGAGCCGTCGTCTCGAGGAGGACGACGAGGAACAGAGCGGCCTCGACGAGGAGCCCCTGCCCAGGTCGGCCGGCCTCGACGAGTCCGGCCCGTCCGTCGACCACCACGACTCCGGCGGTCGACGGCCGTCCAGTGTCGGTCTGACCTTCGCGGTCGACCCCACCGTGTGCCGGGAGATCGTGGTCTCGGCCCGTGCCGCCGTGTACGAGCCGGAGGACGCCGAAGGGCGCAAGGTCTCGGCGCGTCGCAGCGAGGCCCGCACCACCTCCGACCAGCGGGAGCACTGGCGTCGGGTGGAACTCGACCTGGCGGACGTCACGATCGACCTCGCCCTCCCGGACCGTCGTGGCGACTACTACCCGATCGACCGACCGGTCCGGCTGGACGTGCACGTCCGCCGCCCGTCGAAGGAGACCGGCACGGTCACCGTCACGGTCACCCTGGTGAACGAGCAGAGGGTCGGCGAGCGGGAGCTCCAGGACGCCTTCGCCCTGTTCCAGGCCGGGCTGACGGTCCGTGCCGCCGACGGATCCAGTGCGTTCGTGGAACGTCCGACCGCGCTGTCCGCCGTGGACCCCGAGCTGGAGAGCAGCAGGCTGCTGCACCGGCACGCCCCCACCTTCGCCACCGGCCACGGCTGCGCGGCGGTATGGGACTGGACCCCGCCCCCGATCGGCCTCACCGACGTGATGCAGGCGGGAGTGAGCGAGGTGCGCACCGAGTTCGTGCCCACGCACGAGGTGCTGCTCACCGACTCCAACCCGACGATCGACGCGAGTGCCCTCACCATGCTCGGCCTGGCCGAGGCCGGGGACGCCGAGGTGATCGCCGCGCTGGACGGGCTGGCCGACGGCTACGAACGGTGGATCGAGCGGAAGCGGGACGAAGCCGCCGAACTCGCCGGTACCTCGTACGAGACGGCCGCCGCCGAGCAGGTCCGCGCCTGCCGCGAGGCCCTGGAACGGATCCGGGGGGGCATCGCGCTGCTGCGCGACAAACCCGACCTGATGTGGGCGTTCCGCCTGGCCAACCGGGCGATGGCGACCCAGCGGGCCCGGGCCGCCTGGGTCAAGAGCGGCCGGATCGGCGAACCCGACCCGACGACGGCACGCTGGCGTCCGTTCCAGATCGCCTTCGTACTGCTGTGCCTGGCCGGGGTGGACGACCCGGAGCACCCCGACCGGGGCGTGTCCGACCTGCTGTGGTTCCCCACCGGTGGTGGCAAGACCGAGGCGTACCTGGGCCTGATCGCCCTGACCACCTTCCTGCGCCGCAAGCGGCTCGGACCGGCCGGCGGCGGGGTCACCGTCCTGATGCGCTACACGCTGCGCCTGCTGACCCTCCAGCAGTTCGAGCGCGCCGCCATCCTGATCTGCGCCATGGAGCGGATGCGGCTGGAGAACCCCGGGGAACTGGGCCACGAGGAGATCTCCATCGGCATGTGGGTGGGGCGCTCCGCCACGCCGAACACCCTGGAGGTGGCCTCCCGGCAGCTCGCCGCCGCCCGCTCCGGCCGGGTGCTCCAGACGGAGAATCCCGTCCAGTTGCACGCCTGTCCGTGGTGCGGGACCGCCCTGGACGCCCACCGCTACGCAGTGGACGAGGAGGCCAAGCGGATGGACGTGCGCTGCCCCGGCACGGACTGCGCGTTCTCCGACGGGCTGCCCGTGCACCTGATCGACCAGGCGGTGTACGCGGCCCGGCCCACCCTGGTGATCGCCACCGTCGACAAGTTCGCCTCGATGCCCTGGCGGGAACAGACCGCCGCCCTCTTCAACCGGGACCGTCAGGACTCCACCCCTCCGCCGGAGTTGATCGTGCAGGACGAGCTGCACCTGATCTCCGGACCGCTGGGCACCCTGACCGGCCTGTACGAGACCGCCGTCGACGTGCTCGCCGAGCGGCCCAAGGTGATCGCCTCCACCGCGACCATCCGCCGGGCCGCCGACCAGGGCAGGGCCCTGTTCTCCCGCGAGGTACGGCAGTTCCCGCCCGCCGGACTGGACGCCCGCGATTCGTGGTTCGCCGTGGAGACCCCGGCGAACGAGAAGGCGTCGCGCCGCTACGTGGGCCTGCTCACCCCCGGCACGAGCCAGTCCACCCTGCTGATCCGCACCTACGCCACGCTGCTCCACCAGGCACTGCGGACCGACGCGCGCCAGGAGGTGCGCGACGCCTACTGGACCCTGGTCGGCTACTTCAACAGCCTCCGTCTGCTGTCCGCCGCCGAACTCCAGGTCCACGACGACGTCGTGGCCTATCTGGAGCACCTGGCCGAACGCGACGGGAGCGAGCCGCGGTCCGTCGGCAACTACTCCGAGCTGACCAGCCGGGTGGACGCCAGCGAGATCCCGGCCCGGCTGAAGCAGATCGAGCGCAGGCTGACGGACGGTGACACGGCGGACGTGGTGGACGTGCTGCTGGCCACCAACATGATCGCCGTCGGCGTGGACGTGGACCGACTCGGTCTGATGGCCGTCATGGGCCAGCCGCAGACCACCGCCGAGTACATCCAGGCCACCAGCCGGGTCGGCCGCGCCCACCCGGGCCTGGTCGCGGTGATGCTCAACTCGAGCCGTTCCCGGGACCGTTCGCACTACGAGAACTTCCAGCACTTCCACTCCGCGCTCTACCGCGAGGTCGAGTCCACCTCAGTGACGCCGTTCTCGGCCCGGGCCCGTGACCGTGGTCTGCACGCGGTGATCGTCGCACTGGCCCGCATCCTGATCCCGGCGGCCCGCAGGGACGAGGACGCGGGGCGGATCGACCTCTTCCACGAGGAACTGCGGGAGCGGATCCGCCCGCTGATCCTCGACCGGGTCGCGAACGTCTCCCCGGAGGAGGTCGACCACGTCGACGCGGCCTTCGAGGAGTTCGTCGGATGGTGGTACGAGGAGGCCGAAGCGAACGGCAACCTGTGCTACGAACCGAAGCGCGGGCGTTCCAACCCCTCGCTGCTCAAGCCCTACGACGACGCCCTGGAGGACGTCGAGGCGTGGGAGACCCTGTGGTCCCTGCGCGACGTCGACGCCGAGTCCGCCCTGTTCATGGAGGCATCCCGATGACCCCGCCCCCGTCCCGTCGACGGCGCACCGCCGGCTCCACGACTCCGGCCCACAACCTGCCCCGGCGCGGCGCGGTCCGTCGGGCCCAGGCCATCACCACCTACGGCGTGGGTTCGTTGGTCGCCGTGGAACAGGAGTCCTTCATCGTCTCGGGCATCGACGGCGCGGCGGACCAGTGGCCGCGCGACGAGGCCCCGATGATCCGCGAACCCCGCCTCGCCCGGGTGCTGGGAGTGACGCACTTCCGTCTGCCGCCCGCTTCCGGTGACGGCAGTCGCGACGGCATCCGGGTGCGCCGCTTCCCCCTCTGGCACCACTGCCCCGAGTGCCACGCGCTGGACCACGTACGGAAGTTCAACTCTCCGCCCGGACGGAACGAGTGCGGCGAGTGCGGCGAGCCGCTGGTGCCCTCCCGGTTCGTGGTCGCCTGCGAGGACGGGCACATCTCCGACTTCCCGTACTGGCGGTGGCTGCATCGGGGCCGGCGCGCCGAGAGCGGCTTCTGCGGCGGTCGGATGAGCCTGACGTCCTCCGGACGCACCGCCTCGCTCCGTTCCGTCGTGATCTCCTGTTCCTGCGGCGTGCCCGAGGTGTCCATGGAGGGCTCCTTCCGGGCCGGCGCCCTCAAGGAGCTGGGGTTCGACTGTCCGGGCGATCGCCCCTGGCTGAAGGGGGCCGACAGGATCCCCTGCTCCCGGAGGCCCCGGACGCTCCAACGCGGCTCCTCCTCCGTCTGGCAGCCGGTGCTGCGCTCGGCCCTGTCCATCCCCCCGTGGAGCGACACCCGGGTGCACGCCCTGGACGAGCACTGGGACGATCTCCGCGCGTGTTCCGACCTCGCCCAGATCGAGATCCACCTGAAGTACATCTTCAAGGGGTCCACGTCCCCGGTGAGTCCCCAGCAGGTCCTGGACCTGATCTCCGCGATGGAGGCCGAGGACCCCTCCGCCGAGGACACCCCCGATCGGGACCAGGAGCAGCGCTACCGGGCCCTGCGCGACCTGGAGTACCGGCGTCTGTGTGCCGGCAACCCGGAGGAATCCGGGCACCACACCGAGCAGTTCGTCTGCGAGCCGCCGATCGGCGACGAGAAGCCCCTGACCGAGCTGGGCCTGGTCACCCCGATGCTGGTGAAGAAACTGCGCGAGGTCCGCGCACTGAAGTCCTTCACCCGGGTCATCGATCCCGAGACCTCCGCCGAGGGCCACGAGGCGCAGTTGTCGCTCGCTCCCACCGACTGGTTGCCCGCCATGGAGGTCCACGGCGAGGGGGTGTTCCTCCGGTTCGACGAGGAGCAGGTGGACGCCTGGGCCGAACAGCCCGCCGTCGTCGACCGGGTGGCCCGTATGCGGCACCACCACCAGCGGGTCCTCACCGAACGAGCCTCCGATCCGGCCCGGGTCCCGGTCTCCCCCACCACGCCGCGCATGGCCCTGCTGCACACCTTCGCGCACGTGATGATCAACGAATGGAGTCTGGACTCGGGCTACCCGGCCGCGTCGCTGCGCGAACGGATCTACTCGGGCGACGAGATGGCCGGGGTGCTGATCTACACGGCCACCAGTGACTCGGCCGGCAGCCTCGGCGGCCTGGTCGCCCAAGGCGAGATCGACCGCCTGGCCCAGGCCGTGAGCTCGGCCGTCCACCGTGCCGAGTGGTGCTCCGCCGACCCGCTGTGCATCGAGACCGAGGTCTCCGGCGCGGGTGGCACCAATCTGGCCGCCTGTCACGCCTGCGTGATGCTCCCGGAGACCAGTTGCGAGCACAACAACGGCCTGCTCGACCGGGCCCTGCTCGTCGGCACCCCGGAGGACCCGTCGATCGGGTTCCTCGCGCACCTGCTCACCCGCTGAGCACCGGGCGCCGAGGGCGGGACGGCACGGCCGGTGCCGTCCTGCCCCGGTGTCACGAGCGCCGCACGGCTCCCTTCACCGTCCGTCGCACGGTACCGGCGCCGGGTTGCCCAGCGCGGCCCGGATCGCGAGACCGAAGGCCCGGGCCACCGGGGGCGGTGACGCGTGGCCCACCTGCCGGTAGCGGTCCGTCTTGCCGCCGGCGAAGGTCCAGTCCTCGGGGAAGCCCTGCAGCCGCGCCGCCTGCTCGACCGTCAGCTTCACCATGTCCGTGCCGTCCGGTGACGGGTCCCAGAGGTCCTCGGGCCCGGGGACCTCATTGGCGACGGTGCCGCCGTTGACCCGCATGCGGGCCCAGGACCGCTTCGATCCGGTCGGCCCCAGATCCGGCCCACCGCGATTCCAGGAACCCCCGACCAGGGTCGGGGCGACCTCGTCGGCCTGTGCGGCCCAGGCCGCGGCGTGCGGCCATCCGCGGGCGGCCATCGAGACGCCCAACGCCTCCCCCACCGTCAGCGGTGGCTCGGTGTCCCGCGCCGGGGGCACGAAGTCACGCATGGAGCCCTCCTTCAGCGCCACCAGGATCCCCTGCTTGCGGTCCTGAGGCACGCCGTGCCACTTCGCGTTGACGACGAACCACTCGTACTCGTACCCGAGGTGTCGGAGTTCGGTCTCGACCTCCGAACGGATGGACTCGTACGCGGGCTTGGAGGCCAACTCGGAGAGGTTCTCGATGAGCAGGGCACGGGGCTGCACGCCGTGCAGGAGCATGACGGTCGCATCGAGCAGCCGGAGCTCCTCCGCGCTGTCCTCACGCCTCACCGCGGCGCTCGCCTTCACCCGGGGCAGACCGGCGGCCAGGAGGTCCACGTCGTAGCACTCCTGGTGCTCCTCCGGAACGAAGTCGAGGAGGTCCGTCCGGAGGACGTGCCAGTCCGGGCGGTTCGACCGCAGCGTCTCGCAGGCCACCGGACGGTTGTCGAGGAGCAACACCGGATCGAACCCGGCTTGTTCGAGACCGAGCGCGAGGCCCCCCGCACCGGCACACACGGCGAGGCAGGTCAGACGGTCGGGACGGGACGCTTCCATGATCACCATTCGTACTCGTCGGAGAACTCGGCAGCGGCCGGGGCCCTGGGTACCGACGGCCGCGTTTCTCCCTGGCGGGAGACGACGGTCAGGATACGCACGGCACGTTGTCCGAGCCCACTGCCCTACCGTGCTCACGCGCCGGGCGCGCGGGCCGGTCAGAGTTCGTCGAGGGGTTCGTCCAGGACGCCCTGGCGGGCGATGATGTAGCCGAGGTGGCCGCGGCTGCGGCTGCCGAGGAGTTCGCTGGCCTTCTGGATGTGGCTGGACACGGTGCGGGTGCTCATGCCGAGGCGGGAGGCGATGGCCTCGTCGGTGTAGCCGTTGACCATCAGGCGCAGCACGTTCTGCCGGGTGCGGGCGGTCAGCAGCCGGGGGCGGTGGTGGCCCTGCTGGTAGGTGACGGGCTCGGCGCGCTCCCACATCAGCTCGAAGATCTTGAGCAGGTACTCGACCAGCGGCGGGAGTTCGATGAGCATCGCGGCGGCCTGGCGGTCGGCGCCGGCCGGGATGAAGGCGGTGGAGCGGTCGCAGATGATCACCCGGTCGAAGACCTCGTTCAGGGTGCGCACCTGGGCGCCCTGGGCGGTGACCTGCTCGATGTAGGCCAGCGTCGGGCCGTGCGAGCGCACGGTGTGCTGGTAGAGGGTGCGTTGGCGCACGCCGCGGCCGGCCAGGGCGAGGTCGCGCGGGAGCGCGTCGCCCAGTTGCTCGGGGCCGCGGCCGCCGCCCGGCTGGGCGGTGAGCAGTTCCTCGCTGCAGGCGGCGACGGCCTTCTCCAGCGCGGGGTTGATCTCCTCGCCCGCCAGCAGCCGGATCGGCAACTTGGCGCGCCGCATGACGTCGCGGTAGGTGTGCTCGGCGGCGTGGAAGGAGGTGTGCAGCGCGGCGAGCCGCTCCTGGTGGGCCAGTACGGCGAGTTCGAGCGGCCGCGCCAGTCCGGTGGCGGCGATGTCGGGCGGGACGGGGACGAGCCGGTCACCGGAGCCGGGCAGCGGGCGCAGCAGACCCATCGCGAGCAGGCATTCGGGGGCTTCGCCGACCGCCTCCCCCTCGGCCAGCGCCGTGCGGTAGAACTCGATGCCCCGGTCGCAGAGCTGGGGTGTTCCCCTTTCCGCGCAGTTGTCCTGACTTGGGCACATCTGGGCATCCTTCCGGCTTCGGCATTGCGGTTTCACGAATGCCCGTACCGGCTACCGCCAGGCATCCGAACCGGCAAGATGGAAGTGACTGCCGTTCGGAAGCCGCCCCCCGGGCTCCGACAGCCGTGAGTGTACGCCCAAAGGGCGCGGAAATCATCGGCTGACGGTAGTCGGGCGTGCACGCAAACGGGGAGCCGGGGTCACGGTCGTGACCGTACCCGGCAGCGGTGACCGGGGGATTGCCGGCGCATCGCACCTGGCGTTCCGACGGGACGTCCGGAGCGGGCGGTCGGTGCACGGAACGGCCTACAGACGGAAGGCACCCCCAGTTGCGAGCTGATTCCGACCCGGCGGCACCGCCCGCCGCCCTCGCCGGCCTGGTGGACCAGCGCCTGGTGCGGCAGTTGGCGGAGGCCGCCGCCGCGCAGGTCGGCTCCGGCGCGGTCCGGCTGCTGGGCGACGGCGGGATTCTCCAGGCCTTCGCCAAGCAGCTGATCGAGGGCGCCCTGGAGCTCGAACTCCAGGAGCACCTGCGCGGCTCCGGCAACGGCACCGGCAACGGCTCCGGTCCCGGCGGCAACGGCCGCAACGGCGCCCGGGCCAGACGGCTGCTCACCGAGATCGGCCCGGTCGAGGTGCGGGTGCCCCGGGACCGCGAGGGCAGCTTCACCCCCAAGGCCGTCCTCCCCCGCGCCCGGCGGCTGCCCGGGCTCGACCGGCTGGTGATCTCGCTGACCGCGCGCGGCCTCAGTTCGGGCGAGCTGGTGGCGCACCTGGCCGAGGTGTACGGCGTGGAGCTGAGCCGGGAGACCGTCTCGGCCATCACCGACCAGGTGCTGGACGAGCTCGCCGAGCGGCGCGGGCGGCGGCTCGACCCGGTCTACCCGGTGGTCTTCGTCGACTCGGTGCGCAGCGGCCGCTCGGGCGGGCCGCTGGTGCACCTGGCGCTCGGGGTCTCCACCGAGGGCCGGCGCGAGGTGCTGGGCCTGTGGCCGGCCGCGGACGGTGAGCAGTGGCCGCAGGTGCTGGCGGGGCTCGCCGAGCGCGGGGTGCGGGAGGTCTGGGTGCTGGTGGGCGGCACCGGCGCGGTGCTGGCGGAGGCGGCGGCCGAGCAGTGGCCGCGCACGGTGGTGCACGGTTCGGTGGCGCACCTGCTGCACGCGGCGCTGCGGCACGCGCCCGGCGAGGACTGGGGCGCGCTCTCTCGAGCGCTGCGCGAGACCTGTACGGCGCCGACCGAGGCGGCGGCGCTGGAGCGGCTGGCCCAGGCCGAGCGGGAGTGGGGGCCGAGCCATCGCGAGGTGTTCCGGGTGTGGCGGTCGGCCTGGCCGCTGCTGGCCCCCGGTTTCCGCTTCGGCCCGGAGGCGCGGCGGCTGCTGACCGGCGGGGGCGCGCTGGAGCGGCTGCACGCCCGGCTGCGCCGGATCGAGCAGTCCGCGGGGCGGGTGCAGGACGAACGGGCGGCGCTCAAGCGCGCCTACCTGGCGACGCTCGCCCTGGAGTCGCCGACCGGGACGGGCCGGCCGTGGGTCGAGGACTGGCCCGCCGTCCGGGAGGAGTTGCGCCGGGGCTCGCTGCGGCGGGCCGGAGTGCCCGCTTCCGCCCCGCGATGTCCTCCGCGATGTCCCACGCGCCCGCGGAGTTCCCACCACTGATCTGACAGACCCAGGTACGACTTGGATCATGTCTGTCTGTTTTTGGCACGATCTGACCGGGCTTCCGGTTCCCGCATTGCGTGTTCACGATCACAGTGAGAGCTTCCAAGCACGTTTGGGGCTTCGGCAGGATGCATTTCAGAGCGAAGAGGGCAGACCGCCCTCCTCAGGAAGAGGAATTCGCGATGCCAAGCCTTGCCGTCCGCGTCCACAAGATGCTCGGGATGCTCGCCGTCCTGCTGGCCGCCGTGGTCGGCCTCCAGCTCCACGCCCAGCCGCACCTGTCCACGGTCTCCGTCACCGCCCACGACGCCCCCAGCGAGGACTCCGGCTGGGGTCCGTGAGCCGCGGCTCCGTTTGATCACATCCGGTCACGTCCGACCACCCTGCTCCTCCCCTTCTCGCACTGCTCTGCACGGCTACGAACCAGATCTGCACAGCTACGAACAGAGAGGAACCGACGATGGCGAACCCGTTCGAGGATGCCGAGGCCAGCTACCTCGTCCTGACGAACGACGAGGGCCAGCACTCGCTGTGGCCGGCGTTCAGCCCGGTGCCCGCCGGTTGGCAGCAGGTGTTCGGTGCCGCCGGACGGCAGGACTGCCTCGACTACGTCGAGCAGAACTGGCAGGACCTGCGGCCGAAGAGCCTCATCGCGCACCTGTCCGAGCACTGACCCCGGCCACCGACCACCGACCGTCGGACCGCTGAGCACCGCGCGGCCGCCGGACGGGGATCCGCGCCGAACGGCCGCTCACCCGGTCGCACCACCTCGGCGGCGCGGCACCCGGCACAGCACCATCCGGCAGGGCACCACCCGGCAAAGCACCGCCTGACAGCGCACCACCCCGGCAACGCACCCGGGGCAGACCGCCGCTCACCCGGCACCGCCCCGCACCCGAGCCGCCCCTCACCAGGCCGCTCGCCCGGTCGTCGGCGCACCGCACCGCCGGAACCCGCCGACACCGCCTCACCACACCACCGCAGCACCCCGTCACCGCCGCGCGGCCGCACCGTCACGCCGCCGGCGCGGTCCCGTGTCCGACGTCTACGCGCGTGCATCGAACAGCACCGGCGCGCCACCACCCTCCGCACCGCCGCACCGCACCCGTGTGCCGCACGGACGTCACACGAAGCACACCGCAGCACCGCAAGACGACCGCAACATCGCTCCGCCGACCCCCGGGCCGACCGCCCCGGGGTCAACCCAGCTCGCCGCTCCCGCCACCGCGGGAGCCAGCCGCACGAGGGAGAGAGTCACATGTCCGGGGTCCAGCAGACGCACAGATCCGAGCAGCGGCCGGAAGCGGCCGAGGTCCTGTGCCGACTGTTCGCGGAGGTGCTCGGCCGGGAGTCGGTCGACCCCGCGGCGGGCTTCTACGACCTGGGCGGCGACCGGCCCGCCGCCGAGCGGCTGCTGGCCCGCGTGCACGAGGAGTTCGGCGTCCGCCTGGAACCGTCCGTCCTGGCGGACGCCCCCACCCCCGCCGCGCTGGCCGCCCGGCTGGCCCGCCCCGACACCCGCCCGACCCTCACCGAGCTGGTCGACGCCCAGGTCGCCCGCACCCCGGACGCCCCCGCCCTGTACGCCGAGGGCACCACCCTCACGTACGCCGAGCTGGACGCCCGAGCCAACCGGCTGGCCCGGGTGCTGGCCGCCCGCGGCCTGGGCACCGAGGACGTCGTCGCGCTGGCCCTGCCGAAGTCCCCCGAGGCGATCGCCGCGATCCTCGCCGTCGCCAAGACCGGCGCCGCCTGGCTGCCCGCCGACCCGGCCTACCCGGCCGAGCGGCTGCGCCACATGCTGAGCGACTCCCGCGCCGCCCTGGTGCTCACCACCGCCGGGGCCGCCGGCCGGCTGCCGGAGACCGGCGCCCCCCGGCTGCTGATCGACTCCGCCGAGCACCTCGCCGACCTGGCCGCGCGCTCCGGGGACCGGTTCACCGCCGCCGAGCGAGTACGGCCGGTGAGCGCGCCGAACACCGCGTACGTCATCTACACCTCCGGCTCCACCGGCGTGCCCAAGGGCGTGGCCGTCACCCACACCGGGCTGCCCAGCATGGTCGGCACCCAGGTCGCCGCCACCGGTGTCGGCCCCGGCAGCCGGGTGCTCCAGGCCTCCTCGCTCAGCTTCGACGTCTCGGTCTCGGACCTGTCCGTGGCGCTCACCACCGGCGCCGCCCTGGTGCTGCCGCGCGAGCAGAGCCAGCTGGTCGGCGAGCCGCTGGCCGCCCTGATCGACCGGTTCGGCGTCACCCACGCCGACGTCGCCACCGCGATGATCTCCACCCTGCCCGACCTGCCGATGCCCTCGCTGCGCACCCTGATCGGCGGCGGCGAGGCGGTCTCCCGCGAGCTGGCCGCCCGCTGCGGCCGCGGCCGGCTGATGCTCAACAGCTACGGGCCGACCGAGGCCACCGTCATCGTCAGCATGAGCGAGCCGCTCACCGGCGAGGAGCTGCCCCCGATCGGCCGGCCCTGCCAGGACGTGCGCATCCACGTGCTGGACGAGCAGCTGCGCCAGGTCGAGCCGGGCACCGTCGGCGAGCTGTACCTGGCCGGCCCGCACCTGGCCCGCGGCTACCTGAACCGCCCGGGCCTGACCGCCGAGCGCTTCGTGGCCGACCCGTACGGCGAGCCCGGCGACCGGATGTACCGCACCGGGGACCTCGGCAGCTACCGCCCGGACGGCCAGCTGGACTTCCTCGGCCGGGCCGACGACCAGGTGAAGATCCGCGGCTTCCGGGTGGAGCTCGGCGAGATCGAGCAGACCCTCTCCGCCCACCCCGAGGTGCGCCAGGCCGTGGTGCTGGTCCGCGAGGACCGCCCGGGCGAGCGCCGCCTGGTCGGCTACACCGTCGGCGCCGCCGACCCGGCCGAGCTGCGGGCGTACTGCGCCGAGCGGCTGCCCGACCACATGGTGCCCGTCGTCGTGGTGCTCGACCGGCTGCCGCTCACGCCCAACGGCAAGGTGGACAAGCGCGCCCTGCCCGCGCCGGTGTTCGGCGCCGGCGAGGAGGACGGCCGCGCCCCCGCCGGCGAGCTGGAGCACACCCTGGTCCGGCTGTTCGGCGAGGTGCTGGGCCTGCCCCGAGTGGGCGTCACGGACTCCTTCTTCGAGCTCGGCGGCGACTCCATCGTGGCCATCCAGCTGGTCTCCCGGGCCCGGCACGCGGGCCTCCAGCTCACCCCGCGCGAGGTGTTCCTCGCCCCGACCGTCGAGAAGCTGGCGCTGATCGCCCGTCCGCTGGAGGGGCCGGTCGTCGTCGAGCCCGCCGGGTCCGGCCTCGGCGAGGTGCCGCCGACGCCCATCGTGCACTGGCTGGCCGCCCAGCACGGCGCGGTCGAGAGCTTCTACCAGTCCACCCTGCTCACCCTGCCCGCCGGCACCACGCGGGAGCACCTGACCACCGCCGTCCAGGCCCTGCTCGACCACCACGACCTGTTCCGCGCCCGCACCTCCCCGCTCGCCGAGCGCCCCTGGACGCTGCACGTGCCCGAGCCCGGCGCCGTCCCCGCCGACGCCGTGCTGCGCCGGGTCGAGGGCCGGGCCGACGCGGACGCGCTGCGCGCCGAGACCGAGGCCGCCCGCGGCCGCCTGTCGCCCGAGGACGGCCGGATGGTCCAGGCCGTGCGCTTCGACGCCGGCCCGGAGCAGCCCTCGCAGCTGCTGCTGGTGATCCACCACCTGGTGGTGGACGGCGTCACCTGGCGCATCGTCGAGGAGGACCTGCTCGGCGCGCTCGCCGCGCTCCGCGAGGACCGCGCCGTCGAGCTCGCCCCGGTGCCCACCTCCTTCCGCCGCTGGGCCCAGCGCCTCACCACCGAGGCCAACACCGACCGCCGGGCCGCCGAACTCCCGCTCTGGCAGGCCGCGTTGGCCACCCCGGACCCGCTGCTCGGCGACCGCCCGCTGGACCCGGCCCAGGACACCTACGCCACCGAGGGCCTGCTGCGGCTCGTGCTGCCCGCCGCGACCACCCGGGCGCTGCTCACCAAGGTCACCGCCGCCTACCACGCCCAGGTCAACGACGTGCTGCTGACCGGGCTGGCCCTGGCCCTCGGCCACTGGCGCGGCCAGGAGACCACCGGGCCCGACGGCGCCGTGCTGGTCACCGTGGAGGGCCACGGCCGCGAGGAGGTCGTCGACGGCGTCGACCTGCACCGCACCGCCGGCTGGTTCACCTCCGTCTACCCCGTCCGGCTCGCCCCCGGGGCGCTGCCCTGGTCCGAGGTCACCGCGGCCGGCCCCGCACTCGGCCGGGCCCTCGGCCGGGTGAAGGAGCAGCTGCGCGCCGTCCCCGACAACGGCATCGGCTTCGGCCTGCTGCGCCACCTCAACCCGGACACCGCCGCCGCGCTGGCCGGGCACGCCGACCCGCAGATCGAGTTCAACTACCTGGGCCGCTTCGCACCCGAGGGCGTCACCGCCGAGGACGTGCTCGCCGGCACCGAGGCGATGTCCGAGGGCGCCGCGACCGGCCTCGCCCTCGGCCGGGTGCTCGGCCTGGACGCCACCACCGTGGACACCCCGCAGGGCCCGCTGCTGGTCGCCCAGTGGTCCTACGCCACCGGGCTGCTCTCCGAGGAGCGGGTGCAGGCCTTCGCCGAGGCCTGGTTCACCGCGCTGGGCGCGCTCGCCGAGCACGCCGAGCGGCCGGACGCCGGCGGGCACACCCCCTCCGACTTCCCGCTGGTCGCCGTCACCCAGGACGAGCTGGACGGGCTCGCCGCCCACCACGCCCCCGCCCGCCTGGTCGACGTCTGGCCGACCTCGCCGCTCCAGCAGGGCATGGCCTTCCACTCGGCGTACGACGCCGACGGCGCGGACGTCTACACCTCGGTCGTCACCTTCGACCTCGACGGCCCGGTGGACGCCGACCGGCTGCGCGCCGCCGCCGAGGCGCTGCTGGTGCGCCAGCCCAACCTCCGGGCCGCCTTCCACCAGCGGCACGACGGCCCGCCGGTGCAGGTCGTCCCGGACGGCGTCGAACTGCCCTTCACCGTCGTGGACCTGAGCGGCCACGCCGACCCGGAGGCGGAGGCCGGGCGGATCGCCGCCGCCGAGTACGGCCGCCGCTTCGACCTCGACCGGCCGCCGCTGCTGCGCTACACCCTGCTCCGGCTCGCCCCCGGGCGCCACCAGCTGATCGCCTCCGCGCACCACATCCTGCTGGACGGCTGGTCGACCCCGCTGTTCGCCGAGGAACTGTGGGCGCTGTACTTCGAGCAGCCGATGGCCCCGGCCGCCCCGTACCGCGAGTACCTGCGCTGGATCACCCGGCGCGACGGCGACACCGCCCGCGCCGCCTGGGCCCACGCCCTGGCCGGCGCCGACGAGCCCACCCTGCTCGCCCCCGGCCGCTCGGCGGCCGTCCCGCAGCTGCCGCTGCGCCTGCACACCGGGCTCTCCCCGGAGGCCACCGAGGCCCTCGCCCGCACCGCCCGCCGCTACGGCGTCACCCTCAACACCCTGGTCCAGGCGGCCTGGGGCGTGCTGCTGGCCCGGCTCACCGGGCGCGAGGACGTGCTGTTCGGCACCACCGTCTCCGGCCGGCCGCACGACCTGCCGGGCGTGGAGCGGATGATGGGCCTGCTCATCAACACCGTGCCGGTGCGGGTGCGCCTGGACCAGGCGGAGAGCTGGGGCCAGCTGCTGCTGCGCCTCCAGCACGAGCAGTCCGCGCTGCTGGACCACCAGCACCTCAGCCTCACCGAGATCCAGCAACTCGCCGGCATGGGAAGCCTGTTCGACACCGTCACGGTGTACGGCAACTACCCGGACCCGTCCGCGCTGGACGACGCCGACCCGAGCGGCGCCACCCGCGTCACCCTGGTCGAGGACGTCGACAGCGCCCACTACCCGCTGGTGCTGGCCCTCACCCCCGGCGACGGCCTCCAGCTGCGACTGGACCACCAGCCGGACGCCTTCACCACCGGGGAGGCCCGCGCCCTGCTGGACCGCTTCCTCGCCCTGCTCGACCGGATCGTCGCCGACCCGGCCGAACTCGTCGGCACCGTCGAGGTGTTGACCGCGGCCGAGCGCGCCGAGCTGGTCACCGAGTGGAGCGGCACCAGCACCCCGCTGCCGGAGGGCTCGCTGCCCGAGCTGTTCGAGGCGCGGGCCGCCGCGACCCCGGACGCGCTCGCGCTCACCGCGGACGACGCCGAGCTGACCTACGCCCAGCTCAACGCCCGGGCCAACGGCCTGGCGCTGCGGCTGGTCGAGGCCGGGGTGGTCCGGGAGACGCCGGTCGCGCTGATGATCGACCGCTCGGCCGCCCAGGTGGTGGCGATCCTGGCCGTGCTCAAGGCCGGCGGCCTGTACGTCCCGCTGGACGACGCCCAGCCCGCCGACCGGCTGCGGACCGTCCTCGACGACGCCGGGGCCGCCCTGGTGCTGGCCGACGCCGCCCACCGCGAGCACCCCGCGCTGGCCGGACTGACGGTGCTCGACCCGCACGCCGAGGAGCACCCCGAGAACCTCGGACTGCCGCAGCGCGCCGACCAGTTGGTGTACGTGATGCACACCTCCGGCTCGACCGGCGTGCCCAAGGGCATCGCCATCACCCACCGCGGTGTGGTGGACCTCGCGCTCGGCGGCCAGTTCACCGGAGGCGGCCACGAGCGGCTGCCGGTGCACGCGCCCTCCGCCTTCGACGCCTCCACCTACGAGATCTGGACCCCGCTGCTCTCCGGCGGCCAGCTGGTGATCGCCCCGGCCGGCCGGCTCGGCATCGCCGAGCTGGCGGCGGTGATCGGCCACGAGCGGACCACCTCCGCCTGGATCAGCGTCGGCCTCTTCAACGTGCTGGCCGCCGAGGCCCCGGAGACCTTCACCGGGCTGCACGAGGTGTGGACGGGCGGCGACATCGCCTCGCCGGTCGCCATGCGGCGGGTGCTGGACAGCTGCCCCGGGCTGCGGCTGATCAACGTCTACGGGCCGACCGAGACGACCACCTTCGCCACGCACTTCCCGATGACCTCGGCCGCCGAGGTGCCGGCCGTCGTGCCGATCGGCCGGCCGCTGCCCAACAACCGGCTGTACGTGCTGGACGCCGGGCTGCGCCCGGTGCCGGTCGGCGTGCCCGGCGAGCTGTACATCGGCGGCTCCGGCCTGGCCCGCGGCTACGTCCGCCGCCCCGGCCTGACCTCCGAGCGCTTCGTGGCCTGCCCGTTCGGCGAGCCCGGCGGCCGGATGTACCGCACCGGCGACGTGGTGCGCTGGACGCCCACGGGCGAACTGGAGTTCGTCGGTCGAGCGGACGACCAGGTCAAGCTGCGCGGCTTCCGGATCGAACTCGGCGAGGTGGAGGCGGCGTTCACCGCCCACCCGGAGGTCGGCCAGGTCTGCGTGGCGGTCCGCCAGGACCAGCCGGGCGACAAGCGCCTGGTCGCGTACGTCACCGGCGAGGTGCGGGCCGACGCGCTGCGCGACTTCGTCACCGAGCGGCTGCCCGGCTACATGCTGCCCGCCGCGATCGTCGTCCTCGACGAACTGCCGGTGAACCCCAACGGCAAGGTGGACCGCAAGGCCCTGCCCGCGCCCGACTACAACGGCGCCGACGGCGGGCGCGAGCCGCGCAACGCCACCGAGCAGGCCCTGTGCGCGCTGTTCGCCGAGGTCCTCGGGCTGGCCCGGATCAGCATCGACGACAACTTCTTCGACCGCGGCGGCCACTCGCTGCTCGCCACCAAGCTGGTCAGCCGCATCCGCGCCGGCCTCGGCGCCGAGCTGCCGATCCGCACGCTCTTCGACAACCCGACGGTGGCCCTGCTGGCCGCCGCCCTGCCCGACTCCGCGGCGGCCCGCCCGGCCCTGCGGCCGGCCGAGCGGCCGGAGCGCGTGCCGCTCTCCTCTGCCCAGCAACGCCTGTGGTTCATCGAGCAGTTCGAGGGCCCCAGCGCGCTCTACAACACCCCCGTCGCGGTCCGGCTCACCGGCGCCGTCGACCTGCCCGCCCTGGAGCAGGCCGTCCGGGATGTGGTGGAGCGGCACGAGGTGCTGCGCACCGTCTTCCCGACCGTCGACGGCCAGCCGCACCAACAGGTCGTCGAGGCGGGCGGGTTGGCGCTGCGCCAGGTGCGGGTGGCCGACGAGGGGCAGCTGCGGGCGGCCCTGGTCGCGGCCGGCGAGGAGGTCTTCGACCTCGCCCGCGACCTGCCGGTGCGCGCCACCCTGCTGTCGCTGCCGCACGACGAGCACGTCCTGCTGGTGCTGATGCACCACATCGCCAGCGACGGCTGGTCGGTCGGGCCGCTCTTCCGCGACCTCGCCGAGGCCTACCAGGCCCGGACCGCCGACGCCGCGCCCACCCGCGCGCCGCTGCCGGTGCAGTACGCCGACTACACCCTCTGGCAGCGCGAGCTGCTCGGCACCGACGAGCGGCCCAGCGCCCTGCTGACCGACCAACTCGCCTACTGGCAGCAGGCCCTGGCCGACGCCCCGGAGGAGCTGGCGCTCCCCTACGACCGGCCGCGCCCGGCCGTGCCGGGGCACCGGGGCGGCCTGGTGGAGGTCACCATCGACGCCGAACTGCACGGCGCGCTCGGCGAGTTGGCGGCGGCGCAGAACGCCAGCCTGTTCATGGCGCTGCAGGCCGCGGTCGCCACCCTCTACACCCGCCTCGGCGCCGGCACCGACCTGCCGCTCGGCACCCCCGTGGCCGGCCGCACCGACGAGGCCCTGGACGACCTGGTCGGCTTCTTCGTCAACACCCTGCTGCTGCGCACCGACACCAGCGGCGACCCGACCTTCCGGGAACTGCTCGACCGCGTCCGGCGCGCCGACCTGGACGCCTACGACCACCAGGACATCCCCTTCGAGCGCCTGGTCGAGCACCTCAACCCCACCCGCACCCCCGCCCGCCACCCGCTCTTCCAGACCCTGGTGGCGCTGGAGAGCCGGGTCACGGTGCCGGCCGAGTTCGGCGGCCTGGGCTGCGCGGAGCACCCCTTCGAGCTGGACGTCGCCAAGTTCGACCTGTCCTTCCGCTTCACCGAGCAGGGCCCGCAGGCGGGCCTGACGGTGGCGGTCGAGTACGCGGTCGACCTCTTCGACCACGCCACCGCCACCGCCCTCGGCGAGCGGCTGCTGCGCGTCCTGCGCGCCGCCGCGGCCGCCCCGGACGCGCCGATCGGCGGCATCGGGATCCTCGCCCCGGCCGAGCGCGAGCAGCTGCTCACCGGCTGGAACGACACCGCCGCTCCCGTCCCGGACGCGACCCTGCCGGAGCTGTTCGAGGCGCGGGCCGCCGCCACCCCCGACGCGCCGGCCGTGGTCTTCGGCACCGAGCGGCCTCCCTCGTGCGCTCTCCTGACAAGGGCCTGCCCCGCTGATAGCGTCCGACGGATGGATGGCCGCGATGACGCCCAGGACGTGTCCGTCAACTCCGTCTCGGGGCAGGTCCGGGTCGTACAGCTCGGCGATCCGCCCGCGGATGGCGGCGCAGACCTCCTGCGCGTCCTCCGGGGTGGCC
>NZ_JBHVEU010000028.1:0-35269 GCF_042802075.1 Kitasatospora sp. NPDC057518 | reverse complement strand
GCCTGCCGCACCGGTGCGGCAGGCCCACGGCCGTGTCAGGAGGGGTGGGCCGTCAGCCGGCGTACACGTCCTCGACGTACCGCCCGGCCTCGATCAGCCCCTGCAGCCAGGCCTGCGCCCGCTGCTCGTCCGCGCCCGGGACGCGCTCCCGGTACAGCGTCCGGAAGGCCTCCCGGACGCCCGGCGCCATCCGGGCGCCGTCGCCGCACACGTACACCTCGGCACCGGCTTCGAGCAGCTCCCAGACCTCGGCCGCCTCGGCGGCGATCCGGTCCTGCACGTAGCGCCGCCCGTCCCGCGGCCGCTCGCTGAAGGCGGGCCGCAGCGAGACCGCGCCGGCCTGCTCGGCCGCCTCCAGCTCACCGCGGTGCAGGTAGTCCGCGTCCGGGTCGTCGCAGCCGAAGTACAGCAGCGCCGGGGCGAGCCCGGCCCCCTCGGCGAGCAGCGCCCGGCGGTCGGCGACGGCGCCCCGGAAGGGCGCCAGGCCGGTGCCGGCCGCGATCATGACCACCGGGGTGCGGTGGCCGATCCGGAACGCCTCCCGGCAGGGCTGGACCCGGGCCAGCACGCTGTCGCCGACGGCCACCCGGTCGAGGTAGCCGGAGCCGGTGCCCCGGAAGGTGCCCCGGCCCGAGCGGGCCGGCCCGCTGAGCACCGAGACCATCAGCTCCGCCCGGCCCGGGTCGCCGGCGGGCGAGGAGGAGATCGAGTAGTGCCGCGGCCGGATCGGCGGCAGCAGCTCCAGCAGCACCGGCCAGCCGAGCCGCCCCTGGAGGGCCGGGTGGTCCTCGACCAGGTCCAGCAGGGTGCGCGGGTCGTCCTCGGACAGCGCCCGCAGCGCGGCCTGCTCGGGCGGGCAGGGGTTGAGCGCGGCCAGGGCGGCGCGCTGCTCGGCGCTCGGCCGGTCCTGCAACTCGACGTGGCGGGTGAGCAGTTCGCGCACCGTCAGCGGGCGGTCGACGGCCAGTCCGGTGCGCCGGTGCGCCACGATGCCCAGCACCGTGTCGAGGTCGGCGCCGAACAGCTTGGCGGCGCGCTCGACCAGCGCCGGGTCGTTGGCCGGGAGCACGGTGAGGTGGTCGGCGGTCCGGTAGCCGGTGCCCTCCGGCAGGGCCAGCCGGACCAGCCGCTTGACCCGGTGGTACGCGGGGTCGGTCAGGCTGCCGACGGCGGTGACGGTCAGCTCCGCCATGCCGTGCCGGGCGGCCAGCGCGGCCAGCGGGCCGCCGGTCACCTCGGTCACCGAGTAGGCGGCCGCCGGCCGCGCCTCGGCGGGGGCGTCGGCGTCCCCGTAGCGCGCCAGCAGGGCCTCGCGCAGCTCGGCGGTGAACTGCCGTACGGTGCCGGCCAGGTCGCCGGAGGCGTCGGCCTCGGCGCGGGCCAGCAGCCGGGTGCCGCCGAGCGCGGCGAGCCGGTCGTCGATCAGCCCCGGGACGCGCTGGTAGGTCGCGGCGTAGGTGCGGTCGCCGATGCCGAGCACCGCGTACTCGACGCCCTCGTCCGTCCCGCCCTCCTGCCCCTCCCCGGCGTCCTGAGCCTCCTGGGCCTCCTGGAGCCGGCGGACGAACCGGGCCGCGTCGTCGGTCGGCTGCCCGTTGTACGAGGCGGCGGTGATCACCACCGGCCGGTCGGTGGGCAGCCCGTCCGCGTACGCGTCCAGCGGGGCGGTCTCCGTCTCGCAGCCGAGGTCGGCGGCGGCCTCCGCGAGCTGCCGGCTGAACTCCCGGCAGGCGCCGTAGTTGGAGCCGTGCAGGAGCAGCAGCCCGGTCCCCTGGCGGACCCGCCCGGCCGTCCCGGGCCGCTCGGCACTGCCGGTGGCAGCAGCGGTGGAGCCAGAGGCGGTCGCGGCCCGGCCGGGCGTGCGCCGGGCGAGGCCGAGGGTGAAGTCGTCGGGCTTGATGGTGAGCGTCTGCTTGATGGTCAGCCGGTAGTCGGTGTGGTCGATCAGCCGGTAGCGGTGGACCAGCATGCCGAGCAGCATGACGGCCTCGTGCAGCGCGAACTGCCGTCCGATGCAGGCGCGTTCGCCGGTGCCGAAGGGCTTGAAGGCGTGCGGGGAGCGGGCCTCCTCGCACTCGGGGTCGAACCGGGACGGGTCGAACAGCTCCGGGTTGTCGCCCCACGACGGGTCCCGGTGCAGCATCGGCGTGGAGACGAAGACGGTCTCCCCGGCGCGCAGCGGGATGCGGCCGCCGAGCAGGGTGTCCTCGCGGGCCTCCCGGCTGAACGCGGGCGCCGTCGGCCACAGCCGCAGCGCCTCGTTGAGCACCTGGCGGGTGTGGCGCAGCCGTCCGACGTCCTCGTAGGAGGGCTCCGGGTCGGCCTGGTCGCCCCAGAGCTCGTCCACCTCCCGCTGCACCTGGCGCAGCACCGTCGGGTGCTTGACCAGGTAGTACATCGCGAAGGAGAGCGCGCCCGAGGTGGTCTCGTGGCCGGCGATCAGGAAGGTGATCACCTGGTTGCGGATGTTCTCGGCGTCCAACCGGGTCCCGTCCGAGGGGCGGACCGCGCCGAGCATCAGGCCCAGCAGGTCCTCGGCCGGAGCCTGCTCGCCCTCCCCAACAGCTCCCTCCCCGGCGGTTCCCTCCGCGGAGCGGGCGGCGATCACCTCGTCCACCACGGCGGCCAGGTAGTCGGCGTCGGCCCGGAAGGCGGTGTCGCGCTCGCGGTGGTCGGCCTCCGGGTCGCGCGTGAGCCTGTTCATCGCCCAGCCCAGACAGCGCACCATCGCCTCGACGAAGGGGTGCGGCTCGTCCCGCTCGAAGGAGCCGAAGTCGAAGCCGAAGCCGGCCAGTCCGATGGTGTCCAGGGTCATCCGGGTCATGTCGCCGGGCACGTCCACCGGCAGTCCGGCGGCCTCCCGGCGGTCCCAGGAGTCGACCAGCCGGCGGGCCACCCGCAGCATCACCGGGTGGTAGGTGCGCATCGAGCCGAGCGCGAAGGCCGGCATCAGGATGTCGTGCGCCCGGGCCCAGTTGGGCTCGTCGTTGTAGGCGGTGAACAGGCCGTCGCCGGTGAACTGGCGGACGTTCTCCAGGCCCGGGCCGATCGACTTGGTGAACCGGGTCTCGTCGGCGAGCTCCTCGACCAGCTCCAGCCCGCTGACGATCAGGCTGTCCCGGCCGTGCAGCCGCTGGACGAAGGCCGGGCCGTGCTCTCTGGCCAGTTCCATGGTGCGCAGCATCGGGGCGGCGATCGGCGGCGCCGACGAGATGTCCACCAAGGGGACGGCCCGACCGCTCCCGGCCCCGTCCGCCCGCTCGCCGCCGGCCGTCCACCCGTCCTCGGCCGTCCACTGGCCCTCGGTCGTGCTCTCCACGGTCTCGGTCATCGCTGTGGCCCCTCCCACGGCAGGAAACTTCGGTCTTCCACCACTGTGCGCCCACCGGGCGGAACGTCGGACCCCGATCACTACATGATTGTGTAGTACCAGGGGCTCTGCCGGGCTTGCCCACGAACCGTCAGCCCTGGCCCCGGAGAGGAGAACCACCGATGCGACCGACCGAGGACTGCGCCCCCCTGCCGGGCGGCCGCCTGGACCCGGCGGTGATCTGGCGCAACCGGGCGCTGCGGCTGATGGACCACGTGCCGATGCCCATCGCGGTGTGCGAGTTCGGCGGGCAGATCCTGATCGTCAACCGCGCGATGGCAGCCGAATTCGGCTGCTTGCCGGGCCAGTTGCGCCACCGTAGGATTCTGGAGTTCTTCACCCTGCGGGACACCGGCACGCTGGAGGCGCTCACCGAGGCCGTCCGGCTGCACCGTCGCTCGCAGTACCCGGCCCGGGTCTCCTGGACGCCCGCCGGCGGCACCGAGCGGCACGGCGAGATGACCGTCGACCTGGTCAGCGACACCCCGGAGCAGACCCCGAACCTCCTGCTGTCGCTGCAGGCGGCGGAGCCCGCGGCCGAGGCCCCGCCGTCCGGCCCCCGGGCCGAGGCCAGCCCGGTCGAGGCCCGCATCCTCGCCGCCGCGGCCCGGGGCGACACCACCGCGCAGATCGCCCGGGCGCTCGGCATCACCCCGGACGGCGTCAACTACCACCTGGCCCGGCTCTCCCGCCGCTGGCGCGTCCCCAACCGCACCGCCCTGGTCGCCCGCGCCTACACCACCGGCGTCCTGGCCCCGGACACCTGGCCGCCCCAGCCCGCCGGCCCGGAGTGATGATCCGTCAGGCCTCGGCGTCAGTCCGCGGTACGCCGCTCCGCCTCGATGAACGCCCTCGTGGTCGACGGGTCCGGGAGCGGGCGCCCGTACGTCTCCGCCAGCCGGGTCAGGGCGGTGGTCTCCACCGTCCAGCCGTGCCCGGCCAGCCAGTCGCCGGTGCCCGGGCCGAGCCCGCCGCGCCACAGCCCGGTGAGGTGGGTGAGCGCCGGGTCCTGCGGTGTGCGGCTCACGTCCCCGCCCTGCTCCAGCAGGAGGCGGCTGCCCGGGGCGGCCAGCCCGGCCACCGCCGTGAGCAGCCCGGCCGCCTCGTCCGGGGCGAGGTAGACCAGCAGGCCTTCGGCGAGCCAGACCGAGCGCCGGGCCGGGTCGAAGCCGGCGGCGACCAGCCGCTCGGGCCACCG
Source organism: Kitasatospora sp. NPDC057518 (assembly GCF_042802075.1). NCBI lineage: Bacteria > Bacillati > Actinomycetota > Actinomycetes > Kitasatosporales > Streptomycetaceae > Kitasatospora > Kitasatospora sp. NPDC057518. The sequence goes on along the minus strand of NZ_JBHVEU010000028.1, from coordinate 30,701 downwards.
CGGGTCGACCAGGTCGACGGGCAGGGCGGTGCGCCGGGCCTTCGGCACGGCGCCGAGGCCGTCCAGGACCTGCTGCTTGAAGTCCAGCACCGGGCCGAGGTCGAGCTCGAACACCCGGGTGCCGGACGGCCAGTCCAGCCGGTAGGCGCGGGTGTCCAGGCCCGCCGCCAGCACCACCACCTGGTCGGCGCCGGCGGCCGGCAGCCGGTCGTCGTAGAAGCGGGTGCGCAGGATGCCGTGGGCGACGAGGGCCTTGGCGAGGCTGCTGACCGGGCCGGAGAGGGCGGGTTCGAGGCCGGCGGCGTCCACGAAGGCGAGGGCGTACGGGTCGACGAAGAGCGGGTCGGGTCGGGAGCTCTCGTAGGCCCGCACCCGGGCGACGGACAGGGCGGTGCGGGAGACCGGGCTGAGCGGTTCGGAGGTCGTCATGCTCGGCAATCTACATCGGCGCCGATGCATCAGTGAAGATGTATTGGTGGAGATATATCGGTGAAGATGTATTCTTGCGGGCATGGACGGCGTGCAACTCCTCAGACTCGGCAAGCGGCTGACGGAACTCGGCCGCGCGATGATCACCGACCCGGCCGCCGAGCACCTCAGCGCCGGGGAGATCGCCGTGGTCTCCGACGTGTACCGCCACCCCGCCACCTCCGTCCAGGAGATCCGGGTCCGCACCGGCTTCGCCCAGAGCCACGTCTCGGTCTCCGTCGCCCGGCTGCGCGAACGCGGCCTGCTCGACGCCGCCGCCGACCCCGCCGACGGGCGCCGCACCCTGCTGACCGTCTCCGAGTCGGCCCGGCACGCCATCCGCGCCCACGTCGCCCGGCCCGCCGAGCCCGTCATCGCCAAGGCCGTCCCCGACCCGGAGAAGGCCCGCAGGGTCACCGAACTGCTGGACGAACTCGCCGGCCTGCTGCTGCCCTGACCCGCCGCCGGGCACACCACCAGCCCCACGCCCCGGCCGAGTTCCACAAGTCGGTCACAAGCTCGCCAGGCCACTCCCCCGCCACCGCCGGCCCCTGCCATCATCCCGACTGAACCCGGGAGGCGCCCGGGCGAGGCCGAGGGAGTGCGATGGACGCGCGGATCAGGGTCGCCGGCGGCGACGGGCTGCGGGAGACGGCGGAGCTCCGGGACCGGCTGCACCGGGAACGCGAGCTGGCGGGGCCGGCGCTGAGCGACGACGATGAGTGAGCCGCCGACCGACCGCGTCCCGACTCCGCCGACCGACCGGACAGCCTCCCCGCCAACCCTCCGCCCCCGGCACCACAGCCGGCGGTCCGCCGCCCCGGCCGCCCGCATCGTGGCCCAGGCCCTGCTGGTCGTCATCGGCCTGTCCACCGCCGCCCTCGGCTTCTCCTGGTTCGTCGACACCTACGACGAGGCGCTCGCCTACCGCGGCGCCCCGGTCTGCGGCGCCCCCGCCACCGCACCCGGCGCGGACTGCATCAGGCAGGAGACCGGCCGGGTGACGGCCAAGAAGACCGACTCGAACGGAGACTCCACCACCTACGGCCTGACCGTCTCCCGCGAGACGGTGCCCACCGCCACCTACAGCGTCACCGAGGGCCTCTACGACAGCCTGGAGAACGGCGTCAACGTGGACCTGACCCTCTGGCGGGGCCGCGTGGTCGAACTCTCCCACCAGGGCCACCGCTCCACTGTCCAGAGCACCCCCTGGCTCACCGCCCTCAAGCTCGCCCTCCTGGTCGGCACGGGAACCGTCCTCGCCGTCTACGGCCTCCTCCTGCGCCGCCTCGTCAGCTGGGCGCTCCCGCTCGCCGTCCTCCCCTTCCTGGTCCTCTTCACCGTCCTCGGCAGCATCATCCTCATCACCGCCCAGTGGCCCTTCGCCCTCACCATCGCCCTCCCCCTCCTCGGCTGGCTGGTCCTGACCGCCATCACCGCCACGATGTCCTGGGACTACTAGCTGGGGAGATCCGGACCCGGCCGGTCACACCAGGGGCGCGTCCAGGCAGGCCCGGCGGTGGCTGAAGGTGTCGAGGGACCAGCGGCCGTGGTAGCGGCCGGAGCCGCTCTCCCCCACCCCGCCGAAGGGGAGTTCCGGGATGCCCAGGTGGGCCACCGGGAGGCCGAAGTTGAGGGCGCCGGAGGCGGTCTCCTCGGCCAGGCGGCGGCGTGCGTGCCCGTCCCCGGTGAAGGCGTAGAGGGCGAGGGGGTGGTCCCGGTCGTTGATGAAGGCGATCGCCTCGTCGAGGCCGGCGACCTCGACGACGGGCAGGACGGGGCCGAAGACCTCCTCCCGCATGACCGGGGCGTCCGGCTCCACCTCGGCCAGCAGGGTGGGCGCGATGTAGCGGTCCGCGCGGTCGTGCTGCCCGCCGAAGACCGTACGGCCCGAGCCGAGGAGGGCGACGACCCGGTCGAAGTGCCGCTCGTCGACGATGCGCCCGTACGCCGGTGACCGCGCCGGGTCGGGGCCGTACAGCTCGGTGACGGCGCGCGCCAGGGCGCCTTCCAGCGCACGGGCCGTGGCCGGGTCGGTCAGCAGGTAGTCGGGGGCCACGCAGGTCTGCCCGGCGTTGGCGAACTTGGCGCGGGCCAGCCGGGCGGCGACCGGCCCGGGGTCGACGCCGCGGTCCACGAACACCGGTGACTTGCCGCCCAGTTCGAGGGTGACCGGGGTCAGGTGTTCGGCGGCGGCCCGCAGCACCGTCCGGCCGAAGCGGGCGTTGCCGGTGTAGAGGATGTGGTCGAAGCGCTCGGCCAGCAGGGCGGTGGTCGTCTCCCCGCCGCCTTCCACCACGGCGATCGCCGCCGGGTCGACGTACCGGGGCAGCAGCCGTGCCAGCAGGGCCGAGCAGGCCGGGGCCAGTTCGCTCGGCTTGGCGAGCACCGTGTTGCCGGCGGCGATCGCGCCCGCCACCGGCACCAGCAGCAGCTGCACCGGGTAGTTCCAGGGCGCGATCACCAGGACGGTCCCGAGCGGGGCGTGGCCGGTGTGGGCACTGGTCCCCGGCGGCAGCCGGGTGAGCGCGGCGGCGGGCACCGGCTCGGGGCGCAGCCACTGCTCCAGGTTCTGCAGGGTGTGGTCGATCTCCCGTACGGTGAAGTCGACTTCGGCGATGTCGGTCTCGGCGCGCGGCTTGCGCAGGTCGGCGTGGAGGGCGTCGGCGATCTCCTCGCGGTGGCCGGTCAGCAGGGCGCGCAGCCCGGCCAGCTGCTCGGTGCGCCAGGCGAGCGGCCGGGTGCGGCCGGTGTGGAAGGCCGCGCGCAGCCGGGCGACGGTCTCGGCCGGGGCGGATACGGAGGGCGCGGTCACAGTCGGCGTGTTCACTGGGAGTCCTCTCGGACGGGGTCGGGGATCCAGCTGCCGTGGAAGCCGGCCGGCACCCGCACCGGCAGGTGGACGGTGGCGAGCGGGGCGCCGGTGAAGTCCTCGGCGGAGAGGACGACCAGGTCGCTCGCGCCCCGCTCGGGGTCGTGGACGTAGGTCAGCAGGTAGCCGTCGTCCTCGCCGCGGGCGCCCTCCCTCGGCACGAAGGAGACCTCACCGGTGTACCGGCCCGCGCCGAACTGCCGTACGGTGCTGGACTGCCGGCGCAGGTCGTGCTTGATCAGCGCGTCCCCGGCGGCCTCCGGGGGCAGCGCGTCCAGGTCGTCGGCCGTCGCGGCGAGGTGGCGCAGCAGGGGGGTGGCCACGGTGGAGTAGCCGTAGCGGTGGGCGCCGCCGACCACCGCCGGGTTGACCGCCGGGAACTCCTGCGGCCGGTCGTCCAGCCGGGTCTCGGTGACCGTGCCGGAGACGGTGTCGACCGTCCAGCGGTCCAGGGTGGGGCTGCTCTGCCCGTCCACCGCGCCGCCGGCGAACATCCTCGGGTAGCGGACCACGTCGACGACGACCCGGTCGCCGTCCTCGTGGGCGTTGAGGGTGTGGAAGACGAAGCAGGGCTCGACCTCGAACCAGCGGACCTCGGTGCCGTCGCGGGGCAGCAGCCCGATCCGCGCGCCGCGGGTCTCGTCCCAGACCGCCGGATACGTCTTCCGTGCCAGGTTGTCGGGCATGCTGACGCGCCCCGCGAGGTCGAGGACGACGGCGAAGTTCCGGGTCAGCGCCATGTCGTGCACCACCGGCCGGTGCGGGACCGGGATGTCCACGGCGCGCACGACGACGCCCTCCGGGGAGACCACCAGGTGGCGCAGCCTCTCGCTGTCGTCCCGCTGCCAGGTGATCGCGTGCAGCTCGCCGGTGACCGGGTCGAGCTTGGGGTGGGCGGCGAACCCGTCGGGCAGCGTGCCGCAGAAGTCGCCGGCCCCCACCGTCTCGATCTCGTAGGAGAGTTCGTACGGGCGGAAGCCGCCCTCGACCAGCGCGAGGGTGCGGTCGGCGTGCCCGATCACGTGGGTGTTGGGCGCGACGTCGGCGATCCGCGGCACGGCGCCGGGGCGCGGCCGCTCCCCCAGCGCCTCGGCCACGGCGGCGCTGCGCACCAGCCGGTTGCGGTACCACCGGGCCCGCCCGTCGAGCAGCCGCACCCCGTGCACCATGGCGTACCCGGCGAACAGGTGCCGCGGCCGCGGGTCCTCCGGCCGCATCCCGTTGGGCCCGTTGCGCAGGTACCGGCCGTTGAGCTCGGCCGGGATCGTCCCCGTGACCGGCAGGTCGAAGGCCGTGACTTCCTCCTCCACCGGGGCGTAGCCACCGGTGAACGGGTTGGTGACGGTGGACACCGCAGACTCCCTCAGGCCGCTTCCGACTACCACTGCGCACGCGGGGCGGCGCACCCGGCTCAACGAGCCACCCACCCGGCGAGTGACGGCCCGCCGGGCAACGGCGGGAGGGAGCCTGGAGGAGCCGGGGGTCCGCCGCACCGCCGGCTCACTGGTCGGGCAGCTCGAAGGTCGGGGCCGCGTAGTAGTCCATGCCCTTCAGCTTGCAGACCAGCACCTCGTCGGCGCGGGCCAGGAGCTGGCGCATCCGTCCGATCGCCACGTCGATCAGGGCCGGGCGTCCTCGGAACCCGGCATCCAGGTCTGTGATCATCTTCCGGTAGAGCTCCGTGAAGCCGAGGGCGGCCTTGAGGGCGTCCGGGCTCTCCTCGTAATTCGCCAGCTTGGGGTTCACGAGTGTGTTCACGACCTCGTCCCCTTTCGGGACGTGGAAGCCGTCGCCGGTGGGGTCGAGCGGTTTGTCGTCCTGCTGGTAGAACCTTCCGACGCTCAGCTCGTGGAACGTGAAGTAGTGCGACAGATCGCGGTTGGAGTCCAGGATTCCTCCGCCGTCCCCTTCGCCCTCCCAAATGATGTCCTGCATGAGCGTCAGCGCGTCGTCCAGGCCCTCCACGGTGATGCAGTCCTGCCCGAAGTAGGCGTACTGGCGGTCGAGGCGCCCGGCCGGGAACACGGCCTTCTCCCCGTACAGGTGGACGCAGTCCTTCAGGTGCTGCATGAGGTCCCGGTAGAACTGCCCGATCGTCTCACCCGGGTCGGGGAGGATCGGGGTGTGCAGCCGCGGGTCGAACTCGGCGGTGACCGGCAGTGCGGCCCTGAGCCCCTCCGGCAGGGTCCCTTCGTCGACGAGCCCCGGGGACTCGATGCACATGCCCATGGCCAGGAAGGAGTCCCCGAAGGGCTGGAGTTGGATCTCCATGGGGCCGGGGGCACTGAAGAAGCGGGGATAGGGGAGGGAGGCGACGGCCTTGATGTCGGGGTCGGCACCGGTGGCGATCAGGACGTTCGCGGCGATCGACAGGTGCCGCATCTCGACGGTCACCAGCTCCCGGATGAGTTTGGCCGCGGTGCTCCGACGGTCCTTGATCGACCACCAGCCCGTCAGGTAGGCGGGGATGGTGGAGAACTCGACCAGGCAGGCGCTCTGCAGCATCTCCCGCAGTTTCTTGATGTCGTCCTCGAAGGTCATGAGGTGACCTCCTTCGGCTTTCCGGTCCTGAGCAGGGTGCGGTACATCTCCAGAACCTTGCGCTTGCCGCTGGACAGGTCCCTGGTGACGGGCATGTAGAGCGAGGAGTTCGCCATGGAGACCGAGGACAGTTCCAGGATCTGGTCGATGTTCCGTTCGACGGCCGTCCTGTCCCCCAGGTCGAGCGCGGCGTAGTACTTCATGACCGGGAAGATCATGTCGTACACGTAGAGCACCCTCTTGTAGACGTAGTCCCAGGCGGCGACCGGGTCGTTGTGGTGCTCCTCGCAGTACTTCCGGAAGTCCTCGGGGAGCTGGTCGTCGAAGGGCAGCATCCGCACACAGCAGTAGAACGCCGAGACGAAGGACCACGGCGCTCCCACGAACCCCACCCTTTCCGGCGGAACGTCCGGACTCCCATCGAGATAGTAGGGAAAGAAGGCGATGACCGGGAGGTTGGGGGCTTCGAGACCGCTCACCACGGTGAACCCGATCTCCGCGCGGCCGTTCACCACCGGCCCGACCTTGGTGATGGTGAGGACTTCCTCCTCCTTCTTCTCCGGTTTCTTCCAGAAGGAGCCGTTCTGCATGGGTGGCGGCGGGTCCGGCAGGTACTGCTGGACGACCAGCCCGACCTTGCGGGTGGGGATCGCACCCCGGTCCCGGACCTCGACCACCACCACCCGGTCCTTGTCGCTCTGGTCGACGTAGATCGATCGCAATTCGGTCTGGGCCGTGAGCACCTTCTCCGTCAGCATCGTGACCTGCTCGGCATTCGGCTTGCACCGGATGCCCAGGACCCCGTCGGCCAGGTCCGCGTCGGTCACCTTGCCGTCGACCGGCACGTCGATGATGCCGGAGGTCAGCTCGTAGCCGCTCCTGTCGTAGACATCGGGCTTGATCTCCGCCACGGTCTCGATGGTGGCGGCGCCGGCGACGACGAGCTCCAGAGTTCCGAAGGACGTCTCCTTGTCACCGCTGGCGTCCTTCTCCGGGATCGTGGCCCCCAGGTCGAGGCTGACGTAGCGGGTGCCCCCGGCATTCCGGTTGACCTCCGCCACCGCCGGCCCGAACCAGGCGTCCACCGGATTCTTCTCCGAATCGAGGACCTTCACCGAGTTCGCCGGCGCCAGGAACCGCCCGCCGGGTACCGAAGCCGGCTCGCTCTCGTGCCACAGGCCGATCGTGCCGACCACCCGGGAAAGGCAGGTGTTCCGACGTGGCGGATTCCCCGCTTTTCGGTCCTGCTCCCACAGGTCCAGCAGTTTCTCGAACCGCTCCTTCTGGGTCTTGCAGCCGGCGAACTCGAGTGCGTTGAAGTAGTGGGTCAGATAGACGGAGTACCGCATCATGATTCCGCGGGCCTTCTGGGAATCCATCTCCTTCTTGAGCGCGTTCAGCAGTGGCGATTTGTCGGAGGTGAAGTGGAGATTGTCCCGGCCCACGCACGCCTGGACGACGGTGGCGCCGACCCCGTCGCGGTAGACGTCCCCTTTCAGATTCAGATTGCGGCTGAAATTCTGCCAGCGCGCCGGCAGCTGGAGGCCGTCCTCGATGTCGCCGTAGAAGAATCCCTCCGGGCTGGTTCTGCTGCCGATCTGGATGCGCCTGGCGAAGAAGCAGGGGCTCCAGACCGAATCCGGGTTGTTGTCCGCCATGCTCGCGCTGGTGTGGAACGCGGCCCTGGGGAAGTGGCCGTCGCCGGCCTGCTCCTCCGGGGTGAGGTCGGCGATCGGGAACGAGTCCCCGGCCAGGTTGACGACGGCGCCGAGCAGCGGGTCGCCCGGGATCGACGGATCCGCTCCGTACGCGGTCTGCCCCCCGGTCACGGTCGTGAGGACGCCCTTGCCGTCCGGCGCGTCGCGGGGCTGCACGTGGAGCCACCAGTCGTTGCCGCCGTAGGCGCTCCACCCCGAAGGGGGCTCCTCCGTCTCCTTCCCGTCCGGGCCTTGGCCCGTCTGCATGCTGAACGCCCACTTCGGAAAGGCCTCCCGGAAATTGTCCGGGGTGATTTTCTTGTCCTTGAGATAATTCCAGTTCAGCTCCGCCGTCCGGAAGTCGTACGTCGGGAACAGGCCGTTGTTGTTCATGGTCGCCGGATTGAAGGTCATCTGACCCCGGAAGAAAACCCGGGGAACGGAAAGGACGCTCACAGCACCTCCTAGGGGGTTGGCGGGAAGCCGCCAGCGATGTACCACCGCACCTTGATCCCTAGCCCGCCTCGACCCGGACAGCCGAGGGTGTTCACTCGGCGTCAGTCACCCCGCGATCGCATGATTCCGGCTCAGGCCGATTCGGGTGATTCCTGCCGCACCGATGTGAGTGGAACGTCCGCCGTCGGCATAGATGGATCGTTGACGACGTGACAACGGATAGGGTCCTGCGGCATTTCCGCCGAATCGACGGAGAGTGACCGCGGACCGGCGAGCGGAAGGAGCCTGGCACATGCCGGAACCGGGAGCGGGGCCCCGGACGGGGGTCTGGCTGGTGGGGGCGCGCGGCTCGGTGGCCACGACCACCGTGGTGGGCGCGGCGGCGGTCGGTGCGGGGCTGGCCGAGCCGACGGGGTGCGTCACCGCGAGCGAGGACTTCCCCGGGGCCCGGCTGCCGCCGCTCGGCGCCCTGGTGTTCGGCGGGCACGACACCGGCTCCGTCCCCCTGCCCGTCCGGGCCGCCGAGCTGGCCGAGGCCGGGGTGGTGCCGCAGCGGCTGCTCGAACCGCTGGAGAAGGCCGTCGTCGCCGCCGACCAGGAGATCCGCCCGGGCTACGCCACCGGTCGGAGCGGACTGCCCCAGGCGGTGGCGGCCCGGGCGCTCGCCGTCGACATCGAGGGCTTCCGGCGGCGCCTGGGCCTGGACCGCGTCGTGGTCGTCAACGTGGCCTCCACCGAGGCGCCGGTGCCGGACCGCCCCGAACACCACGACCTCGACCTGCTGGAGGCGGCCCTGCGCGGCCCGGCCGACGTCCTGCCGGCCAGCTCGCTCTACGCCTACGCGGCCTTCACCGCCGACTGCCCCTACGTGGACTTCACCCCCTCCACCGGTGCCCGGCTGCCCGCGCTGGACGCCCTGGCCCGCGCGCGCGGCCTGCCGTACGCGGGCAGCGACGCCAAGACCGGCGAGACGCTGGTGCAGTCGGTCCTGGCACCGATGTTCGCCGTCCGCGCGTTGGAGGTGCGGGCCTGGTCCGGCACGAACCTGCTGGGCGGCGGGGACGGCGCCACCCTGGCCGATCCGGGCGCCGCCGCCAGCAAGACGGCGTCCAAGCGGCGGGGCCTGGGCCGCATGCTGGGGCACCCGGTGGAGGGCTCGGTGCACATCGACTGCGTACCGGCGCTCGGCGAATGGAAGACCGCCTGGGACCACGTGGCCTTCGAAGGGTTCCTCGGGGCGCGGATGAGCCTCCAGTTCACCTGGCAGGGCTGCGACTCGGCACTGGCCGCACCGCTCGTGCTGGATCTCGTCCGGCTCACCGCCACCGCGCACGCGGCGGGCGTCTCGGGCCCGCTCGGGGCCCTGGGCTTCTTCTTCAAGGACCCGGTCGGCTCGGGTGGTTACGCCCTGACCGACCAGTACCAGGCCTTGCGGGCGTTCGCGGCGGAGACCGCGGCGGCGACCGCGGGCGGCGGGCCGCGCACATGAGGATCCCGAGCCTCGGCACCGTCGCCGAACTCGTCCGGGCACCGGCCGCGATCACCGTGCCCGGCGACCCCCTGGTCGGGGCGACGCTGGCCGGCCGCCCGCTCGGACCGGCCACCGGACTGCTGGCCATGTCCTCGGTCTGCCTCTACTGGGCGGGCATGGCCCTCAACGACTACGCCGACCGGCACACCGACGCGGTCGAGCGTCCGCACCGTCCGATCCCCTCCGGCCGGGTGGAGCCTTCGGTCGCCCTGTCGCTGGCCGCCGGCCTCACCGGGACGGGGCTCGCCCTCGCCGCGGCGGGCGGTGGGCGCGGGGCCCTGTCCGTCGCGGTGCCGTTGGCGGCCGTGGTCTGGAGCTACGACCTGGGCCTCAAGGGCCGTCCCGTCGCCGGGCCCGTCACCATGGCCGCCGCCCGCGGCCTCGACGTCCTCCTGGGCACCGGGGGCCACGGGCTGCGCGCGACCGCGCCCGCCGCCGCGGTGGTCGGCGCGCACACCCTGGTGGTCTGCGCGCTCAGCCGCCACGAAGTCCGGGGCGCGGACGGCCTGCTCCTCCCCGCCACCGCGGCCGCCACCTGCGCCGTCGCCGTGGCCGCCGCCACGGGTGCAGGCGGCGCCCCGGGTCGCCGGGCGGTCCGCCTCGCCGCCCTCGCCGTGTACGTCGCCGGCTTCGGCGGCGCCCAAGCCGCGGCGGGCCGGCTCGACCCTCGACGCCTCCAACAGGCCGTCACCGCCGGCATTGCCGCCGTCCTCCCCCTCCAGGCCGCGTGCGCCTGCCGCGCCGACGCCCTGCCCGTGGCCCTGTCCCTGCTCGCCGCGGCGCCGGTGGCCCGCCGCCTGTTTCGAAAGCTGTCCCCCACATGACCGGCACGGTCACCGACCAGGGCCACGCGCAGCCCGGCCCCGTACGGACGGACGCTGTACGGACGGACGCCGTACGCGCGGACACGGGGCTGCGGTTCGGCTACGGCACCAACGGGTTCGCCGGGCACCGGCTGACCGAGGCCATCGCCGTGCTGGCGGACCTCGGCTACGACGGGATCGCCCTCACCCTGGACCACTGCCACCTCGACCCGTTCGCCCCCGGGCTGTCCCGGCGGGTCGCGCGGGTCGCCCGGCGACTCGCCGAGACGGGCCTGGAGACCGTGGTGGAGACCGGCGCCCGCTACCTGCTCGACCCGTGGACCAAGCACGCCCCCACGCTCGTCGACGAGGATCCGAGCCGTCGGCTGGAGTACCTGGGTCTGGCGATGCGGGTGGCCGCCGATCTGAACGCGGGGGCCGTGTCGCTGTGGAGCGGCGTGCCCGCCCCGGGCGTGCCGTCCCGGGTGGCGTGGGAACGACTGGTCCACGGCTGCGGGTGGGCGGTGGCGGAGGCGGACCGCCATGGCGTCGTCCTGGGCTTCGAGCCGGAGCCGGGCATGCTCGTCGACACCCTGGACGCCTACGAGCTGCTGCGCCGCCGCCTCGGCGATCCGCCCGCTCTCGGGCTGACCCTCGACATCGGCCACTGCCGCTGTCTGGAGGCCGCCCCGGTGTCCGACTGCGTCGTACGGGCCGGGCCGCACCTGGTCAACGTCCAGATCGAGGACATGCGCAGGGGCGTGCACGAGCACCTGGAGTTCGGGCAGGGCGAGATCGACTTCCCGCCCGTGCTGGACGCGCTGCGCCGCACCGGCTTCCCGGGACTGGTCAGCGTCGAACTGCCGCGGCACAGCCACGCCGCGCCGCAGCTCGCCGCGCGCTCGCTGGCCTTCCTGCGAGCCGCCGCCGGCGCGGCGCACGGCACCCGGACACCGCGATGAGCTTCGGCAACGCCGCCCGGGTGACCGTCCGCGACCTGCGCGCCGCCCTCGACCGGCAGCTCACACCGGACGCCGCCCGCTGGCTGGCCACGGCTCTGACCGAGGTGGCCGCCGAACCCGACCAGGCCCTGCCCCGGCGCTTCGCCGAGGCGGGCCGCCGGGGCGGCCGGGCACTGCTGGCGGCGGCCCCCGCACCGCATCAGGACCCGGCGCCCGCGGTCCCCGCGGAAGCGCTGGCCTGGACCGTGGACGACGCCGTACGGGCCCTGCTGCTGGCCGCCGCCCCGGCCCCCGCCGACGGCCCCGCCGTCCGGGCGTCCGCCGTCTACCGCCACGGGGACGCCGCGGAACGGCGCGGCGTGCTCCGCGCCCTCGGCCCGCTGGACCTGCTGGCCCCGTACGGCCTGCGGGACGACGCCGTCCCCCTGGTGTCCGACGCGCTGCGCGCCAACGACCCCCGGCTGCTGGCCGCCGCACTGGGCCCCTACGGGGCGCGGCACCTGCCGGCGCCCGCCTACCGGGAGGCCGTCCTGAAGTGCCTGCACTGCTCCCTCCCCCTGCGGGCCGTGGCCGGGCTGCCCCACCGGACCGACGCCGAACTGGCCCGGATGGCCGCGACGCACGCCCGTGAACTCACCGGCGCCGGACGCCCCGTACCGGGCGACGTGCGCGCGCTGGCCGGCCCCCGACCGGCCGCGACCGACCCCCTTCCGCCCCCTCACCCTGCCGGGACCTGATGCGCATCTTCGACCCCCACATCCACATGACCTCGCGGACGACCGACGACTACCAGACGATGCGGGACGCCGGCATCCGGGCCGTCGTGGAACCGGCGTTCTGGCTGGGCCAGCCCCGCACGGACGTCGCCAGCTTCGTCGACTACTTCGACTCCCTGATCGGCTGGGAACCCTTCCGGGCGGCCCAGTTCGGCATCCGCCACCACTGCGCCCTGGCCCTCAACCCGAAGGAGGCCAACGACCCCCGCTGCACCGCCGTCCTCGACGTGCTGCCCCGCTACCTGGACAAGGACGCGGTGGTGGCGGTGGGCGAGGTCGGCTACGACTCCGTCACCCCGGAGGAGGACCACGCGCTCGCCACCCAGGTCCGGCTCGCCATGGACCACGAACTGCCCGTCCTGGTGCACACCCCGCACCGGGACAAGGCCGTCGGGACCAGGCGCACGCTCGCCGTCCTCCGCGAGTGCGGGATCGCTCCCGACCTGGTCCTGGTCGACCACCTGACCGAGCTGACCGTGACGGAGGTCGCCGACACCGGCTGCTGGACGGGGTTCTCCGTCTACCCGCACACCAAGATGGACCCCCACCGCCTGGTGCAGCTCCTCAAGCGCCACGGAACCCACCGGGTGCTGGTCAACTCCGCGGCCGACTGGGGCCGCAGCGACCCGCTGGCGACCCGGCGCACGGCGGAGGCGATGCTCGAAGCCGGCTTCACCGCCGACCAGGTCGACGAGGTGATGTGGCGCAACCCGGTCGCCTTCTACGGCCAGAGCGGACGCCTGACCCTGCCGGTGGACGATCCCGACACGCCGGACCACCGCGAGGAGCCCCACGAGCGGCCCGGCGACGCCGTGTACCTGGGGAACTCCATCGCCCGCGGCGAGTAGCCCTTCCCGGAGCAAGGAGACCGCCCCCGATGCGCCTGCGCCACCCCGACGGCAGCACCGTCCACCTCGCCTACTGCACCAACGTCCACCCCGCGGAGGACCTCGACGGCGTCCTGGCTCAACTCGCCGTCCACGCCGAGCCCGTCCGCGAACGGCTCGCGGCGCCGTCCCTGGGCCTGGGCCTGTGGCTCGCCCACGACGTGGCGCGCACCCTGGCGACGGACGCGACGGCCCTGGACCGGCTGCGCCGTGAACTGTCCACCCGGGGACTCGAAGTCGTCACCCTCAACGGCTTCCCCTACCGCGGCTTCCACGAGCCGGTCGTCAAACGGGCCGTCTACCGGCCGGACTGGAGCGACCCGGCCCGCCTGGCGTACACCCTCGACCTGGCCCGGGTGCTTACCGCGCTGCTGCCCGAGGACGCGGCCCGCGGGAGCATCTCCACGCTCCCCCTGGGCTGGCGGGCCGGCTGGACGCCCGGACACCAGGACCGCGCCCGCCGCGGCCTGGACGAACTGGCCGAAGGGCTCGCCAAGTCGGAGTCCGACTCCGGCCGCCGCGTCCGGGTCGGCCTGGAACCCGAACCGGGCTGCGTGGTCTCCACCGTGAGCGACGCCTGCGCACGGCTCACCGGACTCGACCCCGAACGCATCGGCGTCTGCCTGGACGTCTGCCACCTCGCCGTCGACTTCGAGGACCCGCCGTCCGCCCTCCGCGGCCTGGCCGACGCCGGCCTGCCCGTCGTCAAAGCCCAGCTCTCCAGCGCCCTCCAGGCCGACGATCCCTCCGACCCCGCCGTACGGCGGGCGCTCGCGCGCTTCGCCGAGCCGCGGTTCCTGCACCAGACCCGCGCCGAGCCCGCCGGCCCCCGCCCGGAGCGGTGGGACGACCTCGACCTGGCGCTCCGCTCCCCGGCCGACGACGCCGATCCGCGCCCGTGGCGGGTGCACTTCCACGTTCCCGTGCACGCCGACCCGGAGCCGCCGCTCACCGCGACCGGACCGGTGCTGACCGACGCCATCCGCGCCCTCGTCCACGGCCCGCACCCCGTCACCGACCACCTGGAGGTCGAGACGTACACCTGGTCGGTGCTCCCGGGCCGGGACCGGCCGGCCGACGACGAGGCACTGGTCGCGGGCATCGCCGCCGAACTCGCCTGGACCCGCGAGCAGTTGCTCGCCGCCGGACTGCGGGAGCACACCCCGTGACCACCGGCCGCCCCACCCCCCTGCTGGTGCTGAACGTCGCCGCGCTCACCCCCCGCCTCCTGCGCCACATGCCGCACCTGCGGGCCGTCGCCGAACCCGACGGCGACACCCCGGGGCACGGCGCCCAGCTGGAACCGGTCTTCCCCGCGGTCACCTGCTCCGTCCAGGCCAGCCTGCTGACCGGGCTCCCCCCGAGCCGACACGGGATCGTCGGGAACGGCTGGTACTTCCGCGACCTCGGCGAGGTGCTCCTGTGGCGCCAGCACAACCTGCTGGTGGAGGGCGAGAAGGTGTGGGACACCGCCAGGCGGCGCCACCCGGGCTACCGCGTCGCCAACATCTGCTGGTGGTACGCCATGGGCGCCGGCACCGACATCACCGTCACCCCGCGCCCCGTCTACCACGCGGACGGCCGCAAGTCCCCCGACTGCTACACCGTCCCACCGGGCCTGCGCGACGAACTGACCGACGCCCTCGGACCGTTCCCGCTCTTCGACTACTGGGGACCCCGCGCCTCCATCGCCTCCAGTAGGTGGATCGCGCGGGCCACCGAGCACGTCATCCGCACCGCCGCACCCGACCTGACCCTCGCCTACCTGCCGCACCTCGACTACGACCTCCAGCGCTTCGGCCCCGCCGCACCCCAGGCCGCCGCCGCGGCCAGGGCCCTCGACACCGTCCTCGCGCCCCTGCTCCGCCTGGCCCGGGAGCGCGGGACCACCGTCGTGGCGCTGTCCGAGTACGGCATCACCGCGGTCGACCACCCCGTCCACATCAACCGCGCGCTCCGCGCGGCCGGCCTCCTCACGGTGTACACCCAGGCCGGGATGGAGTACCTCGACCCGTACACGTCCCGGGCGTTCGCCGTCGCCGACCACCAGGTGGCCCACCTCTACGTGCCCGACCCCGCCGACCTGCCGCGCGTCGCGGAGCTCGTCCGAGCGCTACCCGGAGTGGAACGCGTCCTCGACCGCGCGGGCAAGGCCGCGTACGGAATCGACCACGCCCGCGCGGGCGAACTCGTCGCCGTCGCCACCACCAACGCCTGGTTCACGTACTACTACTGGCTGGACGACACCCGCGCCCCGGACTTCGCCCGCTGTGTCGAGATCCACCGCAAACCCGGCTACGACCCCGCCGAACTCCTCCTCGACCCCGCCGACCGCCTCGTCCGACTCCGGGCCGCTGCCGCCCTCGCCCGCCGCCGGCTCGGCCTTCGCTCCACCCTGTCCGTCGTCCCGCTCGACGCCACCCACATCCGCGGCAACCACGGCCGCCTCCCCGACGACCCGGACGACGGCCCCGTCCTCCTCCTCTCCGACACCACCCGCCTCCCCCGCGTCCAGCCGCGCTACGCCGCCACCGACCTGCCCGGTCTCCTCCTCCGACTCGCGGGCGGCACGGGCCGGGAGGGGCACATCGCACCCCGCGTCCGCTCGGGCACCCGACGCCCGTCCGGGTAGTCCGCGTTCGCCACCATGATCCCGATCGATCGGAGCACATCCGTGTACCCGTCCCTCCGCCGGGCGTCAGCGGCCCTGCTGCTGGCCCTCGTGCCCGCCACGGTCCCCACCGCCGCGCACGGCGCCCAACCACCCACCACCGCCGTGTCCGTGGAGCACGCCGCCCGGGCCGTACCCGGGCAGTACATCGTCACCCTCAAGCACGGCCGCGACCCCGGTGAGGTCCTGCGAGCGCTGGGCATCACCCCCAGGTTCACCTACGGCGCCGCGTTGAACGGCTTCGCCGCCGCCCTCGACCCGCTCCTGCTGAACACCGTACGGACCAACCCGGCCGTCGAGGCCGTCGAGGAGAACACCACCTTCCGCCTCCCCACCCCCGTCGACGGTGCGGACCGGCCCGGCCACACCACCCGGGCTCCGGCCGCCACCTGGGGCCTGGACCGCATCGACCAGCGGTACCTGCCCCTGGACGGCCAGTTCACCACCCGCGGCCACGGCGCCGGCGCGACCGCCTACATCCTCGACAGCGGCATCGACTACACCCACCCGGAGTTCGGCGGGCGCGCCGTCCCCGGCTTCGACGCCATCAGCGACGGCCGCGACGGCCTCGACTGCCACGGCCACGGCACCCATGTCGCCGGCACCGTCGGCGGCCGCACCTACGGCGTCGCCCCGCGGGCCCGCCTCGTCTCGGTCCGCGTCGTGGACTGCACCGGCAACGGCGACAAGGCCCAGATGATCGCCGGCCTCGACTGGGTCGCGAGCAACGCCCGGTACCCCGCCGTCCTCAACGCCTCCCTCGGCGAGGAACGCTCCCGGGCCGTCAACGACGCCGCCACCGCGCTCTCCGACCTGGGTGTCCTGCCCGTCGTCGCCGCCGGCAACGACGCCGTCGACGCCTGCACCGTCTCCCCCGCCTCCGCGTACGGGGTCGTCACCGTCGCCGCCACCAACCGGCGGGACGAGGAGACCGACTTCTCCAACTGGGGCTCCTGCGTCGCCCTCCACGCCCCCGGCCAGGCGATCCTGTCCGCCAAGCTCGGCGGCGGCAGCACCACCCTCAGCGGCACCTCCATGGCCGCGCCGCACGTCACCGGCACCGCCGCCCTCTACCTCGCGGAACACCCGGACGCCGAGCCGATCGACGTCTCCGACTTCCTCCAGTACACCGCCACCCCGGACGTCCTGACCGACGTGCGCGAGGGCACCCCCAACCTCCTGCTGTTCACCGACGACCTGTAGCACCGCCAGGCCGGACCGGCGGGGTCGAGGCGCCGCCGGTCAGACCTTCGCGTCGCGGGCCTGGTGGAAGCGTTCCAGGACGAGCTCGACCAACTCCGGCGCGTCGCCCAGCGGTTGGGAGACGCCGACCACGCCGGCCGCGGTCGCCGCCTCGACGGTCACGCGGAACAGCAGGCCGGCGGCGAAGCAGTAGGAGGCGACCGCGATCCGCCGGGCCCCGGCCCGGCGCAGCTCCGCCACCGCCTCGCCGGGGGTCGGCTCAGTGGCCGAGGCGAAAGCAGCCCGGCACGGCAGGCCGAGGTCCGTGCCCAGCGCGGACGCCATCGCGGCCACCGACGAGGACGCGGCGGCGTCGACGCTGCCCGCCGCCGCCAGCACCACCGCGTCGAACTCGACGTCCAGTTCGGTGAGCCGGCGCCGCAGCGCCGCGACCAGCCGTCCGTCGGGCACGCCGGTGGGACCGCCCAGCACCGGCGCCACGATCGGTGCCTTGCCCGGCGGGTCGAGCAGCGCCTTGGGCAGGTCGACCCGGGCGTGGAAGGCGGCGGTCAGCAGCAACGGCACCACGACCACCTCCTCGTGCCCGGCTTCGGCGAGCGCGCCCAGCGCCTCACGGGCCGTGGGGCCTGCGTGCCGGAGGAAGGCCACCTCGACCCGGCTCCCGTGGGAGGCCTCGACCGCGCGGGCGAGCGCCCGGGTGGACTCCTGCGCCTCGGGAGCGAGGCTGCCGTGCGCCAGCAGGAGCAGTGCGCTCGGGGCCTGCTCGGCGAGCGGCTTGGGCGTCTTGAAAACGTCGGTCACTGTCGTACCACTCTCGTCATGCGGTGCGAGTACTGCGAATGCAAGCAAGTGACCGTCAGATTACCGTCCGTGACCAGCCTTGCCGGTGGCGCCGCGCAGGCGGCCACGAGCAGGTCCTACCGGCCCTCGGCCTCTCCCCGCGCCCCGCATCCGGGTGGACCCGCGCCGGGCCCCGCCCGCGACCGGCGGGAGCCCGGCGGATGCCCCCGTAGCCTGCGACCACTTGCCCGGCCCGACACCTCGAAGGCGGCCCACCATGGAAGCGTCCACACTCCTGCCGGCTGTCGCCGTCTTCTCGCTGGTGACCGTGGAGTTCGGCGGACACGCGCTGCTGCAGCTGACCACCGTCCAGAACGGCACGCTCACCCCGCTGCGCGAACGGTCCTTCCGCGCCGGCCACGCCCACGCCGGCGTACTGCTGATCCTGTCGCTCGTCTACTTCCTCTACCTGCCCCGCGCGGGGTTCTCCTCCGGAACGGAGTGGCTCTTCGGCATCCTCCTGCTGGCCGGAGTGCTCGCCCAGTCCGGCGGCTTCTTCCTGCACCTCGCCCTCGGCACCGAAGGCCACTCCTCCCCCGGCACCCACCTCACCCGGGGCGGGGCCCTCCTCCTCGCCGCGGCACTCATCGCCCTGGGCGTCGGCCTCGTCCAGCACCTCTGACAGGTGATCGTTTTCCCTCCTCAGTCGCGCGGTGCGAAGGCACCGCGCAGGACCCGCTCGACCAACTCTTCGTAGCCGATGCCCACAGCGGCGGCCGTCAGCGGGAGGGTGGCGGTACGGCGCAGCGCCGGCAGGGTGTTGAGTTCGAGCCAGTGGAAGCCCCCGTCCGGGGCGATGACGAAGTCGCTTCGCGAGTGGCTCGAGCAGCCGAGTGCGGTGTGTGCTCGCCGGGCGGCCTCCCTGATCCCCCGTGCCGTCCCGTCGGGCAGGTCGGCCGGACACCTGAAGGAGTGCAGGTCCGGGCTGTTCTTCGCCGCGTGGTCGTAGAACTCTCCGGCGGTGAGGACCTCCGCGGCAGGGAGGGGCACCGGGTCGCCGTCCGACTCCAGGACACCGACCGTCACGGTCCTACCCTCGACGAACGGTTCGACGAACAGGCGGTGGCCGGCGGCGCGAAGGTCCTCGAGCACCTGCGTCAGCCCGCTCCGGTCGCGGGCCACGGCGATGCCGATCGAGCTGCCCTCGGCGCGCGCCTTGACGATGACCGGGGCGGCCAGCCGGGCGAGGACGTCTTCGGCGGCCGCGGCGGCGGCCTGGGTGTCCGGCACGAGGACTCCGGCCAGCACAGGCACGCCCGCCGCGCCGGCCACGATCTTGGCGGTGGGCTTGTGCATGGCGAGGGCGCTGGCCCGGACTCCCGAGCCCGTGTAGGGGATGCCGCTCGTCTCCAGGAAGCCCTGCAGCCTGCCGTCCTCCGTGTGCCGGCCCGCCAGCGCCAGGAAGGCCACGTCCACCGCGCGCACCTGGTCCGCGAACGCGGGATCAATGGTGTCGAGCACCCGGATCCGGTATCCGAGGGTGGTCAGTGCCTGCGCGACGTCGGCGCCCGTCGCGAGGGAGCGGTCGCGTTCGCGGCTCGGTCCTCCCGTGAGGACGCCGACGACGGTGTCGGCGGGCCGACGGTCATGCGTCTCGGGCTTCGTGGGCTGGGGCACCTTTCTCCTTCGGGCCTCCTTCGCGCAGCCGGCGGGGTCAGAGCTCGGCCGGGCCGGGCCGCAGCGTCATGTAGCCGTCCACGGGGTGGAACCCGAGGGCGCGGTAGAGCGGGGCGCCGGCTTCGGTGGCGCGCAGTTCGATCGAGCCGCAGCCGCGGAGCCGGAGTGCCCGGACCAGGGCGGTGGTGACGGCGCGGGCGTGGCCCCGGCGCCGGTGGGCCGGGTCGGTGACCACGGTGTGGATCCGGGCCCACCGGCCGGTGGGGTGGCTGGGGCCCCGGTAGCAGCGGTGGACGACGCCGATGGCGCAGGCCGCCAGCGTGCCGCCGTCGGCGGGGGCGACGAAGGCGAGCAGGTCCGGGTCGGTGCCGAGCCGCGCGCGCATCTCGTCGCGGAAGGCGGCCCGCCAGTCGTCGGCGGGCCGGGCGCCGTCGAGCACCGCGACGCGCAGGCGCAGCAGCTCGTCGGCGTCCTCGGGAACGGCGGGCCGTACGGGGGGAGCGGTCATCCGGGGCCGCCTCTCGGATGGTGTCAGCCGTTCACGTTGACCGCGGACCAGGTGTCGGCGACGGCGGTGACGGCGGCGCTGTCGGGGCCGAAGAGGTCGGCGGCGGCCTGGAGGGTGGCGGCGCGGGCGCCGGAGTAGTCGGTGGTGGAGGTCATGTAGGTGGTCAGCGCGCGGTACCAGATCCGTTCGGCGTCCGCCCGGCCGATGCCGGTGACGACCCGGCCGTCGACGGTGGGGCTGTCGTAGTCGTAGCCGTTGACGGTCTTGGGGCCGCTGCCCTCGGCCAGCAGGTAGAAGAAGTGGTTGGCGGGGCCCGAGGAGTAGTGGACGTCGAGGCCGGCGATGCCGTCGTACCAGTAGTCCGGGGAGTGGCCGTCCTTGGAGGGCTGGTCCAGGTAGCGCAGCGGGGTGCCCTTGCCGTCGAGGTCGAGGTGCTTGCCCATGAGGTAGGCGGGGACGTCGGTGGGGTTGTCGGCGTGGAAGGAGACCGCGGTGCCGAAGATGTCGCTGGTGGATTCGTTGAGGCCGCCGGACTCCCCGGTGTACTCCAGGCCGGCGGTGGCGGACGTGAGTCCGTGGATCATCTCGTGGGCGGCCACGTCCAGTTCGGTCAGGGGTTTGGCGTTGCCGGGCCCGTCACCGTAGGTCATGCAGAAGCACTTGTCGCTCCAGAACGCGTTCGTGTAGTTGGAGCCGGCGTGGACCCGGCTGTAGGCGCCGACGCCGTCGCCGCGGATGCCGGAGCGGCCGTGGACGTCCTGGAGGTAGTCCCAGGTCTGGGCGGCGCCGTAGTGGGCGTCGACGCCCGCGGTCTCGTCGTTGCTCTGGTCGCCGCTGCCCCACCGGTCGGTCTGGTTGGTGAACAGGTCTCCTCGGCCCTTGGCCTCGTGGTGCATGTCGTAGGTGCGGTGGCCGCCGCGCGCGGTGTCGTTCATCTCGTAGCCGAGCAGGGTGTGGGTGGTGCCCAGGGGCACCGTGCCGTTGTACTGGCCCTGGCCGATGCCGGTGTGCACGGCCTCGTAGGCGTACAGCTGCCCGCCCGTGGTCGCATCGGTCACGACGTGCCGTTCGCTCGGAGTGCCGTCCTCCTGCGTCGCCTCCAGCACCGACTCCCAGGCCAGTGCCGGGGTTCCGGCGGCGGACCAGACGACCAGGCGTGGGGGCAGCGTGGTGTGGAGCGACTGCGCCACCTGGGTAGCCGGGACCACCGGCGTGGTGCTCGGCACGCCGATCGACGCCCGGTGGGCGCGGGTGTCCGACAGGGCGCCCTGCGCGGTGCGGTGGACGACCAGGTCGCCGCCGAGGACCGGCAGCGCGGCGAAGGTGCGGTTGTAGCGGAAGTGGACGGTGCCGTCCGCGTCCTGGGCGGCGTCGACGGGCTGCAGGACCTCGCGCGGGTCCAGGTGCAGCGCCTTCGCCAGCTCGACGGCGATCCGGGCGGCCTCCTTCAGCAGTTCGGCGTGCTCCTGCGGGGACAGCAGCGCTCCGGCGCCCGCGGCCCGTACGGCGCCGGGGGGCGTGTGGGCGGACGCGTCCGCAGGCTGTGCGCCCGTCAGGGCCACGGCGGCCAGGACCGCGAAGGCGGCGGCCGACCGGGTGGACCGGCGGCGTGCGCGGTGGGGGTTCGTCGACCGCAACGGGGGCTCCTCGGTGGTGTTCTCGGTCTTGGCGGGCGGGCGGTGCCGACCGGGCACGAACGACCGGTCGGCACCCGAGGGGGTCAACCAGCGTTGGCGAGGGGGGCGTTGGTGGCGACCTGGGGGTCGTCCTCGGGGTCGACGTCCTCGCTCGGCTCGACCGTGGGCTCCACGTCGCTGCCCGGCTCGAAGGCCATGAAGTGGGTGGATCCGCCGTAGCTGAAGTAGCCGAGCTCGTCGCCCTTCCGCACCTCCTGGTCCTCGCGGACCACGGGCGTGACCGAGGAGATCTCGCCGATGCCGACGGCGGCCAGACAGATCATGCCGATGCGGGGAGCGGTGCTCTCGATGAACACCAGGGCACGCGTACTGGACGCGGCCGCGCCGCCGAACGACACCCCCTGAGGCGCGGGGCCCGACCCGTCCAGCTCGGCCGTGCCGAACACCAGGCCGGGGACGACCTCCACGTGCCGGACCACGCCGTCGACCGGCGCGTGCCAGCGGTGGTAGCCGGTGGCGGGGAGCACCATCTGCAGGACGTCGCCGCCGACGAAGCGGTCCGTGTAGCTGCTGTTGTTGAGCGTCTCCGCCAGGGAGAAGGTCTGGCCCTTGAGGGTGAACCCGGCGTTCTTCCCCACCTTTCGCTCATGGCGCACCAGGGTGCCGTCGCTCGGCGCGAGGACCGCCGTCGGGTCGGTGGAGACCGGCCGGGCCCCGGGCTTGAGCTTGCGGTGGAAGAAGTCGTTGAACGACGCGAAGCCCCAGTGCTCGGCGCCGCGGTCGGGGATCTCGTAGTCGTCGAGCCGGTGGCGTTCGACGGAGTGCGGGGACAGCCAGCTGTTGTCCGCCTCGGTCAGCACGGAGCGGCTCGCGGGGCTGTCCAGGAACACGCACCACTCGCGGAGGACCTGCTGGAGCGCGGAGTTGAACGCCGGGGTGCGCAGGAGGCTCTCGCCCGCCTTCGTCAGCGCCAGGTTCGCGAACAGCGCGGACAGCGGGAAGAGGATCCGCTCCTCGGACTTGGCGCGGTACTCGGGCGCGGTCGTGATGATCTGGTCCACGCACTGGAGCAGGTGGCCGACGCCCTGGATCGGCTGGAGCGCGCGCGGGAGCTGCTCCAGCGTGCCGGCCACCAGCGACCGGGTGTTCCTGTCGGTCTCGATCAGCTTCTCCATGGCCGCAACGGCGGGGCTGTGCGGCCCCGTTCGCACCTGGGCGCGGTCCGCGAGGTCCGCCAGCCAGGCGTCGACGGCCCGGCGGTCCTTCGGCAGGTAACCGGCGACCCGCCCGAACGAGGCACGGTAGCGGGCGTCGGTCACTGCGCCAGTGAGATCTCCGAGCATGCTTTCCTCCGTCATGGCATTCGATCGATGACGATCCGGCAGGATTCCTGGCCAGTTTCGGCTGGGCCCACCGGGGCGGGGCCAGGAATCACGGCCCGACCGGAAAGAGAACCCGAAAGGACGAAGAAGATCGGTAATCTGCTCAGCTGATATGCGAGTTGAGCCGTTCAAGGATGTCGCGGCGCGGGCCACGGCCCGGCGGTGACCAGGTCCTCCATCCGCGCCAGGTCCACCTCGGCGGCGCCGGAGACCAGCCGGTAGCCGCCCCGGTCATGCCCGATCACCGATTCCGGGTTGTCCCCGATGCGCAGGATCTTGCGCATCCGGAGATGTGCACGCGGCCGTTCTCACCCGCCGTCAGGAGCGAGGGTCCCGGTGACGGTGAACGGCTCCCCCACGAACCGGCCGAGTCGTTCGGCCCAGGCCAGCGCCACGTCATCGGGCACCTCCGCTCCGGCCAGGCGGGCGGCGGCCAGGGTGGCCGGGAGTGCGCCCTGGTCCAGCAGGACGGCCCACTGGCCGGCGGTGAGGGCCAGGTAGCGCAGGCCGGGGCACTCGGCGAGCGCGGTGAGGTTCCGGACCTCCGCCCGGGAGAGGTCCAGGCCGCGGAGGTTCGGGACGGTGCGCAGTGGGGAGATGTCGACGGGCCCGGATGTGGCGAGGTCGAGGGCGGTCAGGTACCGGTGGCCCGCGAGCGGCGCGAGGTCGCCGCCGTGCAGGGTGACGCCCAGGAACTCGACGGGCAGCTCCCGAAGCGGGGACAGGTCCTCGACAGGGCGGCGGTGGAGTTCGAGGCGCCGCAGGTGGGGAGCGGCGGTGAGCGGGGTGAGGTCCATGAGCCCACTGGGGGCGTTGCAGTGGATCAGGACGGTCTGAACGCCGGGCGGGACGTCCTGAGGAATTCCGTCCGCCACCAGCTCGGGGCTGGAGCCGAATTCACGTGGGCCTTCCACGAACTCGATGTAGTCGACCTCGTCCTCCTCCACTTCGTAGGCGTCCCGCTCCAGCAGGTCCAGGTAGCGGGCGAGGAGTGAGGTGACGGAGTCGCAGACGTAGAGCGGCCCGTCGTAGTAGTCGCGGCCGATCTGGATCACCTGGCCGGGACGTCCGGCCCGGGCCGGGGACATGTCGACCGCCAGGTAGTTGCCGTCGTCGGCGGTCGCGAACGGCAGCCAGCCCGGGTGCTCGTGGCAGCGCCGGACGGTGTCGAGCGGCTCGGCGTCGAGGACGACCGAGTCCCAGGAGGTCTCCCAGCCGGACCACACCGGCTCCCACAGGTTCGCGTTGACGGCGACCAGGCGTGCCAGGGGCATCCAGGCGAGGCTGCCGAAGAGGCCGAGCGCCTCGTCCCCACTGCCGTCGGCGATCAGGTAGAGCGCTCGCAGGTCGGCGGGCAGCGGCCGGCCGAGCCGGCGCTCGGCGTCGTCGAGTGCCGTGGTGGTCACCGGCGGTGGCAGCCTCTCGGCGTGTCCCAGGATGTCGGCACGCCGCTCCAGGTAGGCCCGCAGCCGGGTGACCGCGAGATCCGGATCGCCCGCCGGGGCAGCGCCGCCCTCCTCCTGGGCGAAACCCGGCTGGGACAGCCGACAGTCGTGGTCCAGGACGGCCAGGAACCCGGGACGGGCATCGTGCAGGCGGGAGACGACCTGCCGGGACGCCGTCAGGGCGAACTCGCCGGACGGCCGGCACCGCATCTCCAGATTCGTGCGCTCCCAACCGCGGGCCGCTCCCACCGCCGCCGTCACGTCGCCCAGGCCCTGGAAGATCGCGGCCCCGTGGACCGGCCGCGGCTTCTCACCGGCGATCGTGTACCGACCGGAGACGCCCAGGCCGAACAGGCCTTGGCGGCTGGCCAGCACCGCCTCCGTCCATCCCTCGGGCGCGTTCGCCGCGATGCTCTCGGCCACCCGCGCGACGCCCTGCTCCACCTGCTCGGCCATGCTCTGCTCCGGTTCTGTCGACACTGCCGGCGATCATCGCAGGGGGCTGTGACAGCCCCGTGGGCCGAGGTGCCGGGCGCACGGGCTGGGTGAGACCAGTCGGCCTGGTGCTCTTCCGGCCGAGTACCGGTTCGGGCCGGGCCCGTCCGCCCGGCCCGGACCGGAACCGCGGGAGAACCGACGGTCCGTCGAACAGGGTGGACGGGCGCTGGTAGAAAGGAAGTTCGCGCGGCAGCGGTCGACACAGGGGCGGAGCCGGGGAGTGGTGGAATTCGAAGACGGCCACGGGCCCACGAACATCCGGAACGTCGTCACCGACAGTACGGTCCACTACCTGGTGCAGATCGGTGTGCTCAACGGGGAGCTGCACCTCACCGTGCCGCCCCGGGCCGTGGCGGCGGAGACACCGCTCGGCCTCGCCGAGGAGCGGCTCGCCCGCAGCCTGCTGTACCAGTGGCGGGCCGAGGCCGACGCCTGGGACATGGCCGACCCCGAACCGTTGGCCGTCCGCTGGGTGCACAGCCGCACCGCGCTCGCGCCGGGGGCCGAACTCGGCGGGCGCGGCGACCGGGTCGGCACGATGGCGGAGGCTCTGCTGGGACTCGACCACCGCCGCCTGCTGATCCTCGGCGGGGCCGGCGCGGGCAAGACGACCCTCGCCGTGCTGCTCACCCTGGAGCTGCTCGCCCGCCGGCTCACCCGCGGCGAGGACGTCCCGGTGCCCGTCATGCTCTCGCTGGAGTCCTGGGACGCCGAGCGGGTCAACTTCCACGACTGGCTGGCCGGCCGGATCACGGAGGAGCACCCCGGTCTGCCCCGGGTGGACGGGCTCCACCCCGCCCGCAGACTGGTGAGCGAGCGCCGCCTGCTGCCCGTCCTGGACAGCCTCGACGAACTGCCCGAACACCGGCGGACCGCCGTGCTCGGCGCCCTCGGGCGCCAACTGGGCCAGGAGGGCGGGGTGGTGCTGATCTGCCGGACCGAGCCCTACCGCGAACTGGTGGCCACCCAGCGGGACGTGCTCCGGGTGGACTCGGCGATCGAGGCACTGCCGCTGGCCCCCGGCGACGTCGCCTCCTACCTGCACCGGGCCCGGCAGCCCTCGCGCGCCGCGCAGTGGGCGCCGCTGCTCGCCGAGCTCCGCGCGGCGCCCGACAGCCCGGTGAGCCGGGCACTGTCGACGCCGCTGATGGTCTGGCTGCTGCGGCGCGGGTACGAGCGGGCCCCGGCGGACCCGGGCGAGCTGCTGGACCGCGGGCGCTTCGCGACCGCCTGGCAGGTGGAGCAGCACCTGCTCGACCGGATCGTGCCCGCCTCGTTCCCGCCGCTGCCGCCGGCGCCCGACCGCCTGCACCCGCCCCGGCGGTGGGAACCGGACCGGGCCCGGGCCTGGCTGTCCTTCCTGGCCCGGCTGATGAACCGCCAGGAGACCGCCGAGCTGGCCTGGTGGCGGCTGTTCGGCGCGCCACTGCCGCGGGCGCTGGCGGCGCCCGCGCTGATCGTGGTGGGGATCGCCCTGTCGGTGCTGATCGACCTGGGGCTCGGGGCCGTCGGGGGCTCCGGCCACCCGTTCGGCTTCGGGACCGCCGTGGGCCTCGGCGTCGCCCTCGCGGGCTTGGTCCGCACGGCCGGGCAGGGCTGGTTCGGGGACGAGACCTCGACGCCCCGACGGCGGGTCAACCCGCTGCGCTTCGCCGGGGCCCTGCGCTCGGCCGGCCGCAACGGGAGGCTGGGCCGGGCCTGGCGGCTCACGGTGGTGATCGGCGGGCCGCCGGTGATCCTCGCCCTGGTCGTGCTCCAGCTCCTGGCACCGTCGGAAGAGGGTCTCGCACTGGTGGCGGCGGTGCTGTTGTCCGCCTATCTGATGGTCGCGTTGGCGGCCCCCTCGGACACCGTGGACGCCGCGACCCCCGACGCGCTGCTGCGCTCGGAGCGGACCTCGGTCCTGGTGACGCTGCTCGTCCTCGCACCGCTGCTCGCCGCCGGGATCGGGCTGATGGACTGGTCGCGGACCCACCTCTACCGGTACAGCCAGGTGGACTGGTCCTACCCGCTGGCGACCTGGTGCGGGGCGGGCGCGACGTTCCTGCTGCTCAGCCCGTGGAGCCGGTGGCTGCTGGCCCGGTGCTCGCTGGCCCTCGTCGGCCGGCTGCCCTGGCCGCTGATGACCTTCCTGCGGGACGCCCACCGGGCCGGCCTGCTCCAGCGCACCGCCGGGACGTACCGCTTCCGCAACCTGCGGCTCCAGCAGCACCTGGCCGCCAAGGCCGGGCCCCGCTCGGGAGGCCAGGAAGGCCAGGGAGGTTCGGGGGCTGCGGAGGTCCCCGCGCCCCGGGCGACGCCGGACGGAGCGACGACGGTCGCGACCGGTCCCCTCGCCGACCTGACCCTGCCCCCTGCCTCGACCTGGCGCGGCCTCACCGTACGGCGCGACCCGGACTCGTACCTGCTCACCGGCCGCGTCCGCGCCGTCATGCTCGCGCACTGGGGCCCGCTCGGCGCCCTGCTGGGCCTGCACCTGGTCCGGATCACGGTGAGCGGCACCTGGGACCGACTCGACTCCTGGAAGCCGATCGTCGGCGTGCCCGCCCTCGGCCTGCTGGTGATGCTGATCAGCCTCCTGCGCCGGCGGCACATCGAACTGCACATCACCGACACCTTCATCGCCGCCCGGACCGGCCGGCACCGCTGCCGCTACGAGTGGCGCGACGTGGACGAGGTCGCCGTCCGCCGGGTGCACCTCCGCGGCCGTGACACCCCCGTCCACGGCATCCACGTCCGGCCGCGGACGGGAGCGCCCCTGCCCCCGGCCCGCTGGCGGGGGCGGGACGGGTGGTACCTGGTGCAGCCGATGAACGTCGTCCGGACCCTGCCTCCCGACCTCACCGAGGCCCTCGCCGAGCTCTCCGGCGGGCGCTGGCGGCCGTGACGCGGGCCAAGGGCCGGAGAGGGCTCTGCCCGGCTACGGATGGCAGGGGCTCTGGCCGAGCACGTAGCAGCGCAGGTCGACGTCCTCGGGCAGGACGGGCGCGGCACCGGGAAGGGCGACGGCGCCGACCGTGACGATGAACGTCCTGGTCACGGCGTCGCTCCCCTTCTTGTTCTGTGGGGCCTGGAAGAGCAGGTAGCGGGCCGCCAGGTAGTCAGCGACGGTGAGGTGGGGGCGGGCGAGGAGGTCGAGGGCGGCGGAGTGCAGGACGGCGCTGTCCCGCGGTGTGGGAGTGGCCGAGTAGACCGGCCTGCCGCCGGTCTCGATCCGGGAGGCGTCCAGGCCCCGGGCCGCGTAGCGGGCGACGAGTTCGGCGTCGGCGCGGTACGCGGCCTCGCCCCGCAGGAGGCGGTTGCCGGCGACCCTCCGCCCGTCCGGCAGGAGCACCCAGTTCTGGAGGGTGTCGCCCTCGACGCCCTCGGCGGCGAAGCGCCGCTCGGCGAGACGGCCGTAGCGAAGCATCGCTTCCGAGGCCGGGGTCGCCAGGCCCCCGGTGTAGGCGCGCGTGGCCTGGTCCCACTCCGCGCCCTCGCGCAGACGGCCGACCTCCCCGAGCCGGTCGAAGTTGGTGTCGCCCTCCCGGATCGGGGTACGGAAGCGCTCCGGGTTGAAGAAGGCACCGGCAGGACCGGGAGGCGGGCCCATCGCGACGGCGAGACGGTAGCGCCAGTCGACCAGCCGCTCGTGGACGGCGGCCAGCGCGGCCGCCCGGGCCGGCAGACCCGGGGCGGTGTCCCACAACTGGGCCAGCAGGTCCGCCGCTTCGGTGGCGGCGGCCGCCTGCTCGGAGGCGAAGGCGCGGGCCTTGGCCTGCCGGGCCGGGTCGGCGAAGCGCAGCGCGAGCGGGCTGGTGGGGAAGTCGCCGGGGGCGATCGGTGCGGTGGGCATGGCTCTTCTCTCCTGATACGCCCTCTTGGGCCGGGCTCGGACGAACCGGCCCCACGTGGACGGAGGCTCCCCCTCCGGGGCCAAGCCTGGATCAACACCGGCCCCGGCGTGGAGAATTGCCCCATGCGTATTCTGATCGTCACCACCGGCTCCCGCGGGGACGTCGCGCCGTTCACGGGCCTGGGCCGGCGTCTGGTGGACGCCGGGCACCGGGTGGCCGTGGTCGCCCATCCGACCTTCGCGGCGCTGCTCGAGTCCTGTGGCCTGGAGCACCGGCCGCTGCCGGGGGATCCGGAGGAGCTCATCCGGGCCAGGGCCCGCGCGACCTCCCCGGAGGAGACCCGCGCGCTGATGACCGCGTTCGTGGACGGGCTCGCCGACGGCGTGGCGGACGCCGTCGCGGGCGGGGCCGACCTGCTGCTCACCGCCTTCGCCCCGTCGCCGCTCAGCCTGACGGCGGGGGACGCGTACGGTGTGCCCGTCCTCGGCACGTACCTCACGCCCGCCTTCGCCACCACGGAGTTCCCGCTACCCGGCCCCGCCGGCGGCGCGGACCTGGGACCGGAGGGCAACCTCGCCGCCGGCCAGGAGCGGCTCCGGGGCGCGGACCGAATGTTCTCGAGCGCCGTGGCCCGGATGCGCGAGCGCCTCGGCCTTCCCGGCACGACGTCGCCGGAACCGCTCGGGCACACCCGTCCGGTCGTCCACGGTTACAGCCCCGTGCTGCTGCCGCGCCCGGCGGACTGGCCGGCCCCGGTCGACGTGGCGGGCTTCTGGTGGCCCGCCCGGCCGCTGGGCTGGCAGCCTCCGGGCGACCTGGTCGACTTCCTCCAGGCCGGTCCGGCCCCGGTGTTCATCGGCTTCGGCAGCATGGCCCCCGGGGAGGGCGAGCGGCTCGGCGAGCTGGTGACGGCCGCGGTACGGCGGGCGGGGGTGCGCGCGGTGATCCAGGCGGGCTGGGCCGGGCTGGAGGCGGCGGGTGACGGCGTGTTCTGCGTCGGCGACGTGCCCCACGACTGGCTGTTCCCCCGCACGGCCGCCGTCGTCCACCACGCCGGGGCGGGCACCACGGGCGCCGCGCTGCGCGCCGGGGTCCCCGCCGTACCGGTGCCCGTGATGGCCGACCAGCCGTTCTGGGCGGCCCGGCTGCACCGGCTGGGAGTGGCCCCGCAGCCCGTGCCGTTCGCCGACCTCACCGCCGAGCGCCTCGCCGCCGCGATCACGGCCGCTCTGGCCGAGCCGGTCCGCCGCCGTGCGGCCGCCGTCGCGGGGCTCATGGCGGGCGAGGACGGCGCCGGTGCCGTCCTGGCCCACGTCGCCCGGATCGCCGAGGCTCCCGGACGCTGACCCCGGCCGCTGACCCTGGACGGTCTGACACCCGGCCAGGGCACGCGTCCCGGACGGCCGGCGGCGGTCCACCCACTCTTGGATAGGCTGCCGGGATGATCCCCGACGCCCCCCGGCTGCTGCGCGCCGACGCCGCCCGCAACGCGGAAAAGATCATCCGGGCCGCCCGGGAGGTCTTCACCGAACAGGGCCCCGACGCCCACCTCGACGACGTGGCGCGCCGGGCCGGTGTCGGGGCCGCCACGCTGTTCCGCCGCTTCCCCGACAAGGCCGCGCTCCTGCGGGCCGTACTGGACCAGGGCTTCGGCGAGCGCGTCCGGCCCGTCATCCAGGCCGCCGCCGACGACCCCGACCCCGCGTCCGGGCTGGCCCGCGTACTGGCGGCGGCCCTGGAGTCGGTGGCCGGCGACTACAACGTCCTGGCCGCCGCCCGCGCCGCCGGCGTCCTGACCCCGGCGACCGGCGAGGAGTTCTTCGCCGCCCTGGACGCCCTCCTGGCGCGCGGTCAGAGCGCGGGCGTGATCCGCGCCGACCTCGTGCCCGACGACCTGCACCGCATCGTCGTCATGCTGGTCTCGGTGCTGTGGACGATGGACCCCCGCGAGGAAGGCTGGCGCCGGTACCTGGCCCTGGTCCTCGACGGCCTCTCCCCCGCCGGGGCCCGCCCACTGCCGTGCCCCGCTCCCGCACTGCACTCCCGCACGCCCTGACGCCCTGCCTGGTGT
>NZ_JBHVEU010000027.1:0-35979 GCF_042802075.1 Kitasatospora sp. NPDC057518 | reverse complement strand
CGCGCGGGCTGAGCGCGGCCCGGACGGGGCCCTGGTCGGAGGCGGTGGGCGTAAAGGTCAGCGCACGAACAGCGAGGCCTTGGAGGCGAGGTCGAGGAAGTACTGCGGCAGCAGTCCGAGACCCAGCGTGACCAGCACCCCCACCCCGATCGCGGTCGCCGTGAAGGCGCTCGGCACCGCCACCGTGGGGCCCCCCGGCTGGGGGTCCGAGAAGAACATCAGCACGATGACCCGGATGTAGAAGAACGCGGCCACCGCCGAGCTCAGCACACCGACCACCACCAGCGGGGTCGCCCCGCCGCTGGCCGCGGCCTGGAACACCGCGAACTTCCCGGTGAACCCGGAGGTCAGCGGAATCCCGGCGAAGGCCAGCAGGAACAGCGCGAACACCGCCGCCACCAGCGGCGAGCGCCGCCCGAGCCCGGCCCAGCTGGACAGGTGGGTCGCCTCGCCCTTGGAGTCGCGCACCAGCGTCACCACCGCGAACGCGCCGAGCGTCACGAAGGAGTACGCCAGCAGGTAGAACAGCACCGAGGAGATGCCCTGCTTGTTGACGGCGATCACGCCGGTCAGGATGAACCCCGCGTGCGCGATCGAGGAGTACGCCAGCAGGCGCTTGACGTCCTGCTGGGTCACCGCGAGCACCGCGCCCACCACCATGGTGAGGATCGCGACGCCCCACATCACCGGCCGCCAGTCCAGCCGCAGGCCCGGGAAGGCCACGTAGAACAGCCGCAGGAAGGCCCCGAAGGCCGCGACCTTGGTGGCCGCCGCCATGAAGCCGGTCACCGGGGTCGGCGCGCCCTGGTAGACGTCCGGGGTCCAGGAGTGGAAGGGCACCGCGGCGACCTTGAACAGCAGGCCGACCGCCAGCATCGCCAGGCCGGTCAGCACCAGCGCGTCGCTCTGGGTGGTGCTCAGCTGCGCGGGGGTGGTCATCGCCTTGCCGGAGATGACGTCCCCGATGTCGCCGAGCTTCACGCTGCCCGCGTAGCCGTACAGCAGCGCGGTGCCGAACAGGAAGAACGCCGAGGCGAAGGCGCCGAGCAGGAAGTACTTGACCGCCGCCTCCTGGGAGAGCAGCCGGCGGCGCCGGGCCAGCGCGCACAGCAGGTACAGCGGCAGCGAGAAGACCTCCAGCGCCACGAACATGGTCAGCAGGTCGTTGGCGGCGGGGAACAGCAGCATGCCGCCGACCGCGAACATGGTGAGCGGGAAGACCTCGCTGGTGGCGAAGCCGGCCCGGACCGCGGCCCGCTCCTGCTCGCCGCCGGGGGTCGCGGCGGCCTGGGCGGCGAAGGCGTCGGCGGGCAGGCCGCCGGCCTTGGGCTCCAGCCTCCGCTCGGCGTAGGTGAGCACCGCGACCACGGAGGCCAGCAGGATCACGCCCTGGAGGAACAGCGCCGGGCCGTCCATCGCGACGGACTCCATGGCCAGCAGGTCGATCCGGGTGAAGCCGTGGCTCTGCACGGCCAGCACCACCACGGCGACGAAGGCGCCGACCAGCCCGGCCAGGGCGAGCGTCACCTGGGTCCAGTGCCGGTACCGGCGGGGCACGAAGGCCTCCACCAGGACGCCGGCCACGGCGGCCGCGAACACCACGAGCATCGGGGAGAGCTGGCCGTACTCGATGTGCGGCGCCGGGATGCTGGGGGTGTTGCCGCCGGCGGCGGCGAGCACTGCGGTGGCACTCACTTCTGCTCACCTCCTGAGGTGGCGGCGACCGGGTGGGCCGGCGCCGGGTCGGTCTGGTGGACCTGCGAGAGCGTCGCGTTCACCGAGGGGTTGACCATGTCGGTGAGCGGCTTCGGGTAGACGCCGAGCAGGATGGTCAGCGCCACCAACGGGCCTACCACGGCGAGTTCGCGGGCCTTGAGGTCGGGCATCGTGCGCACCCCGTCCTTCACCGGGCCGGTCATGGTGCGCTGGTACAGCAGCAGGGCGTACAGCGCGGCCAGCACGATGCCGAAGGTGGCCACGATCCCGATCGCCGGGTAGCGGGTGAAGGTGCCCACCAGGACCAGGAACTCGCTGACGAACGGGGCCAGCCCGGGCAGCGACAGGGTGGCCAGACTGCCGATCAGGAACGTCCCGGCCAGCACCGGGGCGACCTTCTGCACGCCGCCGTAGTCGGCGATCAGCCGCGAGCCGCGACGGGAGATCAGGAAGCCGGCCACCAGCATCCACGCCGCCGTGGACAGGCCGTGGTTCACCATGTAGAGGGTCGCGCCGCTCTGGCCCTGGCTGGTCAGGGCGAAGACGCCCATGATGATGAAGCCGAAGTGCGAGATCGAGGCGTACGCCACCAGCCGCTTGATGTCCTTCTGGCCGATCGCCAGCAGCGCGCCGTAGACGATCCCGATCAGCGCGAGGACCAGGATCGCCGGGGCGAAGGTCTTCGAGGCGTTCGGGAACAGCCCGAGGCAGAAGCGCAGCATCGCGAAGGTGCCGACCTTGTCCACCACCGCGGTGATCAGCACCGCGGTGCCGGCGGTGGACTCGCCCATCGCGTTCGGCAGCCAGGTGTGCAGCGGCCAGAGCGGGGCCTTCACCGCGAAGGCGAAGAAGAAGCCCAGGAACAGCGCCTTCTCGGCGGTGCCGGTCAGCTGGAGCCGGCCGTCGGCGATCGCCGAGGTCAGCGTCGGCAGGTCGAAGGTGCCGAAGCCCTGGTCCTGCGCCGTCACGTACAGGCCGATCACGGCGGCCAGCATCACCAGGCCGCCGAGCAGGTTGTAGAGCAGGAACTTCACGGCCGCGTAGGAGCGCTGACGCGCCGACTCGGGGCCGCCCGCCCGGTCGCCGAAGCCGCCGATCAGGAAGTACATCGGGATCAGCATGGCTTCGAAGAACACGTAGAACACGAAGACGTCGGTGGCGTAGAAGGAGACGACCACCATCGCCTCCACCGCCAGGATCAGGGCGAAGAAGGCCTGGGTGCGGCGCTTGTTCTCGAAGGTGCCGTCCGGCCCGGCCGGCGCCGGGTCGGCGTCGTGCCAGGAGGCGAGGATCACCAGCGGCACGAGCACGGCGGTGAGCAGGGCAAGCACCGCGCCGATGCCGTCCACGCCGAGCGAGAAGGTGATGCCGAAGGAGCGGATCCAGCTGTACGACTCGTTCAACTGGAAGCGGGCGCCGTACGGGTCGAACCGGGCCGCCACCACGGCGGCCAGCACCAGGGTGACGGCCGAGGCGCCCAGCGCGACGGCCTTGGTGGTCCTGCGCCGGCTCTCGGAGGACCCGGCGGGCAGCGCGGCCGTCAGCACCGCGCCGGCCGCCGGGACGGCGCAGGTGGCGGTCAACAGGAAGCTCATGGCCTGGCCCCCCAACGGATATCAGGACGAGTCATCACGTGGACCTCATCAGGAGAGTCATGGCGACCAGCACCAGCGTGCCGCCGAACATGGAGAGCGCGTACGAGCGGACGTAGCCGTTCTGGACCCGCCGCAGCCGGCCGGAGAGCCCGCCGATCCCGGCGGCCAGGCCGTTGACCACGCCGTCCAGGCCGCGGCTGTCGAAGAAGACCAGCGCCGCGGCGAGCGCCGAGCCCGGCCGCACCAGCACCGCGTGGTTGAAGTCGTCCTGCAGCAGGTCGCGGCGGGCGGCCCGGGTGAGCGGGGAGCCGACCGGCGGCACCACCGGGACCGGCGAGCGCCCGTACACCAGGTACGCGAGGCCGACGCCGGCCAGCATGCAGGCCGTGGTCAGCAGGGTGACGGTCAGCGGGGCGAGCGGGGAGTTGCCCTCCTCGTGCCCGGT
This sequence comes from Kitasatospora sp. NPDC057518, assembly GCF_042802075.1. NCBI lineage: Bacteria > Bacillati > Actinomycetota > Actinomycetes > Kitasatosporales > Streptomycetaceae > Kitasatospora > Kitasatospora sp. NPDC057518. Next base: position 32,223 of record NZ_JBHVEU010000027.1, on the reverse strand, counting down.
GACCGGCTCCAGCCACTTCAGGAAGGAGTCGTTGAAGGCGAACAGTCCGCCCGCGAAGACCGAGCCGAAGGCCAGCAGGACCATCGGGACGGTCATCGTCCGCGGCGACTCGTGCGGGTGCGGGGCGTTGCCCTCCGCGTCCGGCTGCCAGCGCTTCTCGCCGAAGAAGGTCAGCACCATGACCCTGGTCATGTAGAACGCGGTGACCGCCGCGCCGACCAGCGCGCACCCCCCGAGGATCCAGCCCTCGGTGCCGCCCTTGGCGAAGGCCGCCTCGATGATCTTGTCCTTGGAGAAGAAGCCGGACAGGCCCGGGAAGCCGATGATCGCCAGGTAGCCGAGGCCGAAGGTGACGAAGGTGACCGGCATGTACTTCCGCAGGCCGCCGTAGTGACGCATGTTCACCTCGTCGTTCATGCCGTGCATGACCGACCCGGCGCCGAGGAACAGCCCGGCCTTGAAGAAGCCGTGGGTCACCAGGTGCATGATCGCGAAGGCGTAGCCGATCGGGCCGAGCCCGGCCGCCAGCACCATGTAGCCGATCTGCGACATCGTCGAGCCGGCCAGCGCCTTCTTGATGTCGTCCTTGGCGCAACCGACGATCGCACCGAACAGCAGCGTGACCGCGCCGACCACCACCACGGCGGTCTGCGCGTCCGGCGCCAGGTCGAAGACCGCCGAGGAGCGGGTGATCAGGTAAACGCCCGCGGTCACCATGGTGGCCGCGTGGATCAGCGCCGACACCGGGGTCGGGCCCTCCATCGCGTCCCCGAGCCAGGACTGCAGCGGCACCTGCGCCGACTTGCCGCAGGCCGCCAGCAGCAGCATCAGGCCGATCGCCGTCAGCTTGCCCTCGCTCGCCTGGTGGGCACCGCCGAAGACCGGGTCGAAGGCGAAGGAGCCGAACTCCGCGAACATCAGCATGATCGCGATGGACAGGCCCATGTCGCCGACCCGGTTGACGATGAAGGCCTTCTTCGCCGCCGTCGCCGCACTCGGCTTGTGCTGCCAGAAGCCGATCAGGAGGTACGAGGCCAGGCCCACGCCCTCCCAGCCGAAGTACAGCAGCAGGTAGTTGTCCGCGACCACCAGCAGCAGCATGGCGGCCAGGAACAGGTTCAGGTACGCGAAGAAGCGGCGCCGGCGCTCGTCGTGCGCCATGTAGCCGACCGAGTAGAGGTGGATCAGCGTGCCGACACCGGTGATCAGCAGGACGAAGGTCATCGACAGCTGGTCGAGCCGGAAGGAGATATCGGCCTGGAAGCCGTTCACCGGGATCCAGCTGAACAGGTGCCGGGTGACCGCCCGGTGCTCGGCGTCACGGCCGAGCATGTCCGAGAACAGGGCCAGGCCGAAGCCGAACGAGAGCGCCGCGAGCGCGGTGGCCAGCCAGTGGCCGAAGCGGTCCAGCGCCCGGCCGCCGAGCAGCAGCAGGGCGGCGCCCGCCAGTGGAGCCGCCACCAGCAGCGGAATGAGAGATTTCACCGAGGGCCCTCCGCCTACAGCTTCATCAGGTTGCTGTCGTCGACCGAAGCGGAGTGCCTGGTCCGGAAGATGGAGACGATGATGGCGAGGCCGACCACGACCTCGGCCGCCGCGACCACCATCGTGAAGAACGCGATGATCTGGCCGTCCAAGGTCCCGTGCAGCCGGGAGAAGGTCACCAGGGCGAGGTTCGAGGCGTTCAGCATCAGCTCCACGCACATGAACAGCACGATCGCGTTGCGTCGGACCAGCACCCCGGCCGCTCCGATGGTGAACAACAGGGCCGACAGGTAGAGGTAGTTGACCGGGTTCACTCCGCGCCCTCCTCGTCGGCCGGGTGCTTCACGTTGTTCGCCGGCACCGGCCCGCCGTTCGCCGGCCCGTTCGCCGACCCCTTCGCCGTCACCGCCCCGCCGTTCGCCGGCAGCGGGGCGCCGTTGGCCGGCACCGGCTCCAGCGACTTGCGCGGGGCCTTCACGGCCGGCCGCTCCGAGGACGGACGGCCCAGCCAGTCCGCCGTGCTGTTCTCCAGCTCCGCCATCCGCCGCAGCATCGCCTGGCTGACGTCCCGGACCTGGCCGCGCTCGCGCAGCGTCGCCATCACCGAGTCCTCGGCGATCGTGCCGTCCGGCAGCAGCCCCGGCACGTCCACCGCGTTGTGCCGGGCGTACACGCCCGGCGCCGGCAGCGGCGGCAGCTGGATGTTGTCCACGACCCGCTGCGCCGCCAGCTCGCGCTGCGTCTTCGGCGCCTTCACGTGCTCCCGGTGGGTCAGCACCATCGCGCCGATCGCCGCGGTGATCAGCAGCGCGCCGGTGACCTCGAAGGCCCACACGTAGCGGGTGAAGATCAGCCGGGCCAGGCCCGGCACGTTGCCCTCGGCGTTCGCCTCGGACAGCCCGGTGAAGTGGTCCAGCTTCGCGTTGGCGATCCCGGCGATCAGCAGCACGCCGAAGCCCAGCCCGCACAGCGCCGCGGCGAACCGCTGGCCCTTCAGCTGCTCCTTCAGCGAGTCCTCGCCGGTGACGCCGACCAGCATCACCACGAACAGGAACAGCATCATGATCGCGCCGGTGTACACCACGATCTGCACCACGCCCAGGAACACCGCGCCCTGGGCCATGTAACAGACCGCCAGCGCCATCATGGTGGCCGCCAGGCAGAGCGCGCTGTGCACGGCCTTGCGCATCAGCACCATGCCGAGCGCGCCGCCGACCGCGATCACCGCGAGCACCCAGAACTGGACGGCCTCGCCCGTCGAGGTCGTCCCGGTCGCCTCCGCCAGCCGCGCGATCACTGCTGCACCTCCTTGTCCCGCTCGGTGCGCTCCTGCTGGACCGTCCCCGGCGCCGCCGAGGTGACCTCGCCCCGGTAGTACGCGCCCTCGTCGGCGCCCGGGAAGATCGCGTGCGGGGTGTCGACCATGCCCTCGGACAGGCCCACCAGCAGCTGCTCCTTGGTGAAGATGAGGTCCCGCCGGGAGGAGTCGGCCAGCTCGTACTCGTTGGTCATGGTCAGCGCCCTGGTCGGGCAGGCCTCGATGCACAGCCCGCACAGGATGCAGCGGGCGTAGTTGATCTGGTACACCGCGCCGTAGCGCTCACCCGGGGAGTAGCGCTCCTCGTCCTGGTTGTCCGCGCCCTCCACGTAGATCGCGTCGGCCGGGCAGGCCCACGCGCACAGCTCGCAGCCGACGCACTTCTCCAGGCCGTCCGGGTGCCGGTTCAGCTGGTGGCGGCCGTGGAAGCGCGGAGCGGTGGGCTTCTTCTGCTCCGGGTACTGCTCGGTGAGCCGCTTCTTGAACATGGCCTTGAAGGTCACGCCGAAGCCGGCGGCCGGGCCGAGGATCGACGGACGGTCGCCCCGTTCGGCGTGGCCCGTTCGATCGGACTGGTCGGACATCTCGGTTCAGCTCCCTTCGGAATGGTCGGCCCCGTTGAGGGCGTCCTGGAGTTGCTTCGGGGCACGGCTGCGGCGGCGCGGCACCGGCGGGAGCACCTGGCCGGGCAGCGGCGGGACGGGGTAGCCGCCCGCCATCGGGTCGAACTCCCCCCCGTCCTTCGGCCGGGCCGGGCCCGCGCCGGGCGGGGCCTCCCCGGACTCCGGCTGCTTCCTCAGGAAGTCCCGCAGCAGCGCCAGCAGCAGCACCGCCCCGACCGGGGCGCCCACGTACAGCACCACCTGGCCGAAGCCGTAGCCCTCGTTGCGCAGCGCCCGTACGCTCGCGATCAGCACCAGCCACACCAGCGAGACCGGGATCAGCACCTTCCAGCCCAGCTTCATGAACTGGTCGTAGCGGAGCCGGGGCAGCGTGCCGCGCAGCCAGATGAAGAAGAACAGCAGCAGCTGGATCTTCAGCGTGATCCACAGCATCGGCCACCAGCCGTGGTTGGCGCCCTCCCAGAAGGTCGTCACCGGCCACGGGGCCCGCCAGCCGCCCAGGAAGAGGGTCGAGGCCACCGCCGAGACCGTCACCATGTTCACGTACTCGGCCAGCATGAACATCGCGAACTTCAGCGAGGAGTACTCGGTGTTGAAGCCGCCGACCAGCTCGCCCTCGGCCTCCGGCAGGTCGAACGGCGCCCGGTTGGTCTCGCCGACCATCGCGATGATGTAGACGATGAACGACACCGGCAGCAGCGCCGCGAACCAGGTCGGCTGCTGGTGCGCCACGATCTCCGAGGTCGACATCGAGCCCGAGTAGATGAACACCGCCGCGAAGGACAGGCCCATCGCGATCTCGTAGCTGATCATCTGCGCGGACGAGCGCAGCCCGCCCAGCAGCGGGTACGTCGAACCCGAGGACCAGCCGGCCAGCACGATGCCGTAGATGCCCACCGAGGCCGTCGCCAGGACGTACAGCAGCGCGACCGGGAAGTCCGTCAGCTGGAGCGGCGTACGGGTGCCGAAGATCGACACCTCGTTGCCGGCCGGACCGAACGGGATCACCGCGAAGGCCATGAACGCGGGGATGGCGCAGACGATCGGGGCCAGGATGTAGACCACCTTGTCCGAGCCCTTGACCACCAGGTCTTCCTTCAGCGCCAGCTTCACGCCGTCCGCCAGCGACTGCAGCAGGCCCCACGGGCCGTGCCGGTTGGGCCCGATGCGCAGCTGCATCCAGGCCACCACCTTGCGCTCCCAGACGATCGCGATCAGCACCGTCAGGACCAGGAAGGCGAAGCAGAACACCGCCTTCAGCAGCACCAGCCACCACGGGTCCTGCCCGAAGAAGTGGAGCGTCTCGTACGGCTGCGACGTCATCGGTCCTCCCCTGTGCCGTCGCCGGCGGTCTCGTCCGCGGCCCCGGGTTCGGAGCCGGCCCCGGGTGCGGGTCCGACTTCGGGTCCGGGTCCGACTTCGGGCTCGGGTTCGGGCTCGGGTTCCGACTCGGCCGCGGCGATCGTGACCAGGTGGCCGACGGTGGTGCCGAGCGCGCGGTGGGCACCGCCCGGCGTGGAGTCCAGCGGGACCCAGACCGTGCGGTCCGGGATCGAGTCGGTGACCTCCAGCGGCAGGGTCAGCGATCCGGCCGGACCGGTCAGCCGCAGCTCCTCGGCCGCCTCGGCGCCGATCTCCTTGGCCGTCTCCGCCGAGATCCGGGCCACCGCCCGGTGCCGGGTGCCCGCCAGGTGCGGGTCCCCCTGCTGCAGCACGCCGTTGTCCAGCAGCAGACGCCAACCCGCCAGCACCGCCTGACCGGTGGCCGGTCGGGGCAGCAGGCCCGGGTGCGCCGCCGGGTCGGCCGTGCGGTCGCCCTCCCAGGGGGCGAAGCGGTCCAGCTCCAGCCGGGCCGCCCGGACGTCCGGCAGGCCCAGCCGGTGGCCCAGCGCGTCGGCCAGCATGCCCAGCACCCGCAGGTCCGGCTGGAGGTGGCGGCCCATCTGCTGGTCCGGCTTGAGCGCCGACTCGAACATCCGCACCCGGCCCTCCCAGTCCAGGAAGGTGCCGGCCTTCTCCGCCACCGCCGCCACCGGCAGCACCACGTCGGCCCGCGCCGTCACCGCCGAGGGCCGCAGCTCCAGCGACACCAGGAACGGCACCGCCGCCAGCGCCTCGTCGGCCAGCGCCGGATCCGGCAGGTCGTCCGGGTCCACGCCGCCGACCAGCAGCGCGTCCAACTCGCCCGCCACGGCCGCCGCCAGGATCCCGTCGGTGTCCCGGCCCGGCCGGGACGGCGGCTCGGCGCCGCCCCACACCGCGGCCGCCTCCGCCCGGGCCGCCGGAACGGCCACCGGACGCCCGCCGGGCAGCAGGCCCGGCAGCACGCCCGCCTCGACGGCCCCGCGCTCACCGGCCCGGCGCGACACCCAGGCGAGCCTCGCACCCGTCGCGTGCGCCAGCCGCAGCACCGCCGTCAGCCCGCCCGGGACGGCGGCCAGCCGCTCGCCCGCCAGGATCACCGCGCCCGGGGTGCGCAGCAGTTCGGCCGCCCGGCCCGCGTCGTCGTTCAGCGGCTCGTCCGCCGCCAGCGCCGCGAACCACTCCGGCTCGGTGCCGGGGGCGGCCGGCAGCAGCGCCCCGCGCAGCTTCGCCAGGCCCCGGGAGCCGAACGCGGCCACCGAGAACACCTTCAGGCCCGTCGCCCGGGTCGCCTTGCGCAGCCGCAGGAAGACGATCGGCGACTCCTCCTCCGGCTCGAAGCCCGCCAGCAGCACCGCCGGCGCCCGGTCGAGGTCCTCGTACGACACCCCGGTGCCGTCCACGTCGACGCCCCGCCCGGCCACCGCCGCGGCCAGGAAGTCCGCCTCCTCGCCGCTGTGCGGGCGGGCCCGGAAGTCCACGTCGTTGGTGCCCAGCACCACCCGCGCGAACTTCCCGTACGCGTAGGCGTCCTCGACCGTCACCCGGCCGCCGGCCAGCACCCCCGCCCGGACCCCGCGCAGCCCCTCGGCCGCCCGGGCCAGCGCCTCCGGCCAGGAGGCCGGCACCAGCTCGCCGTCCACCCGCACCAGCGGGGTGGTCAGCCGGTCGCGCTGCTGGGCGTAGCGGAAGGCGAAGCGGCCCTTGTCGCAGTTCCACTCCTCGTTCACCGCCGGGTCCTCGCCCGCCAGCCGGCGCAGCACCTTGCCGCGCCGGTGGTCGGTGCGCTGCGCGCAGCCCGAGGCGCAGTGCTCGCACACGCTCGGCGAGGAGACCAGGTCGAAGGGGCGCGAGCGGAACCGGTACGCCGCCGAGGTGAGCGCGCCCACCGGGCAGATCTGGATGGTGTTCCCGGAGAAGTACGACTCGAAGTCGTCGCCCTCGCCGGTGCCGACCTGCTGCAGCGCCCCGCGCTCCACCAGGTCGATGAACGGGTCCCCGGCGATCTGCTGCGAGAAGCGGGTGCAGCGCGCGCACAGCACGCAGCGCTCGCGGTCCAGCAGCACCTGGCTGCTGATCGGCACCGGCTTCTCGTAGGTGCGCTTCATCCCCTCGAAGCGGGAGTCGGCGGCGCCGCTGCTCATCGCCTGGTTCTGCAGCGGGCACTCGCCGCCCTTGTCGCAGACCGGGCAGTCCAGCGGGTGATTGATCAGCAGCAGCTCCATCACGCCGCGCTGGGCCTTCTCGGCCACCGGCGAGCTGAGCTGGGTGCGCACCACCATGCCCTCGGCCACCGGGATGGTGCAGGAGGCGACCGGCTTGCGCTGGCCCTCGACCTCGACGATGCACTGGCGGCAGGCGCCGGCCGGGTCGAGCAGCGGGTGGTCGCAGAAGCGCGGGATCTGGGTGCCGATGGTCTCGGCGGCCCTGATCACCAACGTTCCCTTGGGGACCCGCACTTCGACGCCGTCGATGGTGAGCGTGACCAGTTCGACCGCTGTCTCGGAGGCCGTTGGCTCTGTGATCGTCACGCGTGCACCTCCCTTTCGGTGGCGGACTGGTGGCCGGGGCGGGGGCCGTCGGCCCAGACGGTGGAGGCGGCCGGGTCGAACGGGCAGCGGCGCTCGGCCAGGTGCTGCTCGTACTCGGCCCGGAAGTGCTGGAGCGAGGAGACGATCGGACTGGCCGCGCCGTCGCCCAGGGCGCAGAACGACTTGCCGTTGATGTTGTCGGCGATGTCGAGGAGCTTCTCCAGGTCCCCGTCGACGCCCTGGCCCGCCTCGATCCGCTTGAGCAGCTGGACCAGCCAGTAGGTGCCCTCGCGGCAGGGGGTGCACTTGCCGCAGGACTCGTGGGCGTAGAACTCCGTCCAGCGGGTGACGGCCCGCACCACGCAGGTGGTCTCGTCGAAGACCTGGAGCGCCTTGGTGCCGAGCATCGAGCCGGCCGCACCGACGCCCTCGTAGTCCAGCGGGACGTCGAGGTGCTCGTCGGTGAACATCGGGGTGGAGGAGCCGCCCGGGGTCCAGAACTTCAGCCGGTGCCCGGCGCGGACGCCGCCGCTGAGGTCGAGCAGCTGGCGCAGCGTGACGCCGAGCGGGGCCTCGTACTGGCCGGGGTTGGTGACGTGGCCGGAGAGCGAGTAGAGCGTGAAGCCGGGGGACTTCTCGGTGCCCAGGGCCTTGAACCACTCCTTGCCGCGGGACAGGATCGGCGGCACCGAGGCGATCGACTCGACGTTGTTGACCACCGTCGGGCAGGCGTACAGGCCGGCGATGGCCGGGAACGGGGGCCGCAGCCTGGGCTGGCCGCGGCGGCCCTCCAGCGAGTCCAGCAGCGCCGTCTCCTCGCCGCAGATGTAGGCGCCGGCGCCGGCGTGCACGGTGATGTCCAGGTCGACGCCCGAGCCGAGGATGTTCCGGCCCAGCAGCCCCGCCCCGTACGCCTCGGCGACGGCCGCGTGCAGCCGGCGCAGCACCGGGACGACCTCGCCGCGCAGGTAGATGAAGGCGTGGTCGCAGCGGATCGCGTAGGAGGCGATGATCATGCCCTCGATCAGCGCGTGCGGGTTGGCGAACAGCAGCGGGATGTCCTTGCAGGTGCCCGGCTCGGACTCGTCCGCGTTGACCACCAGGTAGTGCGGCTTGCCGTCGTTCTGCGGGATGAACTGCCACTTCATCCCGGTGGGGAAGCCGGCGCCGCCGCGGCCGCGCAGGCCGGAGTCCTTGACCAGGGCGATCACGTCGTCCGGCGGCATGGCGAGGGCCGCCTTGAGGCCCTCGTAGCCGTGGTGACGGCGGTAGGTGTCGAGCGTCCAGGGGCGGCTGTCGTCCCAGGAGTCGGACAGGACCGGGGTGAGCAGCTTCTCGGCCGGCTCGGCGGAGGTCATCACGCTTCGCTCCCTTCCTGGCCGTTGCCCGCTTGGGTGGTGCCCGCTTGGCCGTTGGCCGCCTGGCCGTTGCCTGCCTGGCCGTTGGCCTCGGGGCGGGGTGCGTCGGAGCGGGGTGCGTCGGAGCGCGGGGATTCGGGGCGCGGGGCGACCACCTTGGTGCCGGGGGTGCCGGGCAGCGCCTCGCCGCGGGCCAGCCGCAGGCCGGCCAGGGAGGGCGCGCCGCCGGCGCCGGACTCGTCGTTGGCCCCCGGGCGCTCGTCGGGGAAGCCGGCCAGGATCCGGGCGGTCTCCTTGAAGCCGCACAGCCGGGCACCGCGGGTGGGCCGGACCTCTCGGCCGGCCCGCAGGTCGTCGACCAGCTGCCGGGCGCTGTCCGGGGTCTGGTTGTCGAAGAACTCCCAGTTGACCATCACCACGGGCGCGTAGTCGCAGGCCGCGTTGCACTCGATGTGCTCGATCGAGACCTCGCCGTCCTCGGTGGTCTCGTTGTTGCGGACGCCCAGGTGCTCCTGGAGCTCGGCGAAGATCTGGTCGCCGCCGAGCACCGCGCACAGGGTGTTGGTGCAGACCCCGACGTGGTACTTCCCGGCCGGGCGACGCCGGTACATGGTGTAGAAGGTCGCGACCGCGGTGACCTCGGCGGTGGTGAGGTCCAGCTGTTCGGCGCAGAAGCGGATCCCGGTCGGGCTGACGAAGCCCTCCTCCGCCTGCACCAGGTGCAGCAGCGGCAGCAGCGCCGAGCGGGCCTGCGGGTAGCGGGCGATCAGCTCGGCGGCATCGGCGGCCAGCCGGGCACGCACCTCCTCGGGGTACGGTGCGGCCGGCAGTGCCGGCAGTCCGAGTTCGACGTTGGTCACCGGTCCACGCCTCCCATCACCGGGTCGATCCCGGCCACCGCGACGATCACGTCGGCCACCTGGCCGCCCTCGCACATCGCCGCCATCGTCTGCAGATTGGTGAACGACGGGTCCCGGAAGTGGACCCGGTACGGACGCGTCCCGCCGTCGCTGACCACGTGCACGCCCAGCTCGCCCTTGGGCGACTCGACCGCCGCGTACGCCTGGCCGACCGGGACCCGGAAGCCCTCGGTGACCAGCTTGAAGTGGTGGATCAGGGCCTCCATCGAGGTGCCCATGATCTTGCGGATGTGGTCGAGGGAGTTGCCCATCCCGTCCGGGCCGACGGCCAGTTGGGCCGGCCAGGCGATCTTCTTGTCGGCCACCATGACCGGGCCGGGCCGCAGCCGGTCCAGGCACTGCTCGACGATCCGCAGCGACTGCTTCATCTCCTCCAGGCGGATCAGGAAGCGGCCGTAGGAGTCGGCGCTCTCCGCGATCGCGACCTCGAAGTCGTAGTCCTGGTAACCGCAGTACGGGTCGGTCTTGCGCAGGTCGTGCGGCAGGCCGGTGGCGCGCAGGATCGGGCCGGTGGCACCCAGGGCCAGGCAGCCGGGCAGGTCCAGGAAGCCGACATCGACCAGGCGGGCCTTGAACACCGGGTTGCCGGTGGCGAGTTTGTCGTACTCGTGCATCCGGGAGCGGAAGACCTTGACCGCCTCGCGGATCTGGTCGACCGCGCCGGGCGGCAGGTCCTGGGCGAGGCCGCCCGGGCGCACGTACGCGTGGTTCATGCGCAGGCCGGTGACCAGCTCGAAGACGTCCAGGATCAGTTCGCGGTCCCGGAAGCCGTAGATCATCAGGGTGGTGGAGCCGATCTCCATGCCGCCGGTGGCCAGGCAGACCAGGTGCGAGGCGATCCGGTTGAGCTCCATCATCATCACCCGGATGACGTTGGCGCGGTCCGGGACGTCGCCGGTGATGCCGAGCAGCTTCTCGACCGCCAGGCAGTAGGCCGTCTCGTTGAACAGCGGGGTCAGGTAGTCCATGCGGGTCACGAAGGTGGTGCCCTGGACCCAGCTGCGGAACTCCATGTTCTTCTCGATGCCGGTGTGGAGGTAGCCGATGCCGCAGCGGGCCTCCTTCACCGTCTCGCCGTCGATCTCCAGGATCAGCCGCAGCACGCCGTGGGTGGACGGGTGCTGGGGGCCCATGTTGACGATGATGCGCTCGTCGTCGGCCCGGCCAACCGCCTCGACCACCTCGCCCCAGTCGCCGCCGGTGACGGTGAAGACCCGGCCCTCGGTGGTCTCGCGGGCGTCGGCTTCCTCGGTCTCTCCATAGTGCTGGGTGTTCATCAGCTGTACGACCTCCGCTGGTCGGGAGCCGGGATCTGGGCGCCCTTGTACTCGACGGGGATGCCGCCGAGCGGGTAGTCCTTGCGCTGCGGGTGGCCCAGCCAGTCGTCCGGCATCATGATCCGGGTGAGCGCCGGGTGGCCCTCGAAGACCAGGCCGAAGAAGTCGTAGGCCTCGCGCTCGTGCCAGTCGTTGGTCGGGTAGACGCTCACCACGGAGGGGACGCGCGGATCGGCGTCGGGCGCGGTGGCCTCCAGCCGGACCAGCCTGCCGTGGGTGATCGAGCGCAGGTGGTAGACCGCGTGCAGCTCGCGGCCCTTGTCGCCGGGGTAGTGCACGCCGCTCACCCCCAGGCAGAGCTCGAAGCGCAGCGCCGGGTCGTCGCGCAGGATCCGGGCGGTCCTCAGCAGGTGGTCGCGCTCGATGTGGAAGGTGATCTCGCCGCGGTCGACCACCGTCCTCTCGATCACCTCGACCGGGTCCAGACCCTGCTCCTCCAGGGCGCCCTCCAGCTCGTCGGCGACCTCGTCGAACCAGCCGCCGTACGGGCGTTCGCTCGGACCGGGCAGCACGATCGGGGCGGCCAGACCGCCGAAGCCGGAGGTGTCGCCACTGCCCTCGGCACCGAACATGCCCTGGCGGCGGCCGACCACCTCGACCGGGATCTCGCGGACCGGCTGCTCGCGGCGGGTCTCGGGTACCTGCTCGTTCATCGCAGCTGCCCCCGCATCTCGCTGATCGGGGTGGCCTTGAGGGCGAGCGCCTCGCCGAGCTCCTCGGCCCGGCGCCTGTTCACGCCCAGCGGCTCGTGCTGGATCTTGTCGTGCAGCTTCAGGATGGCGTCCATCAGCATCTCCGGACGGGGCGGACAACCGGGCAGGTAGATGTCCACCGGGACGATGTGGTCGACGCCCTGGACGATCGCGTAGTTGTTGAACATCCCGCCGGACGAGGCGCAGACACCCATCGAGATGACCCACTTGGGGTTGGGCATCTGGTCGTACACCTGGCGCAGCACCGGGGCCATCTTCTGACTCACCCGGCCCGCCACGATCATCAGATCGGCCTGCCGGGGGGAGCCCCGGAAGACCTCCATGCCGAACCGGGCCAGGTCGTAGCGGCCCGCCCCGGTGGTCATCATCTCGATCGCGCAGCAGGCCAGACCGAAGGTGGCCGGGAAGAGTGACGCCTTGCGCACCCAGCCGGCGGCCGTCTCCACGGTCGTGAGCAGAAAGCCGCTCGGCAGCTTCTCCTCGATTCCCATCAGATCCCTCTCAATGCCCTCAAGTCCTCTGATACGTGGGCCGGTTCTGGCTTGTCCGCTCGTTCACAAGCGGGTGCTCAGCCGGCGGACGGGTGGGCCACCACCCCGCGCTCTGACCACCCCGCGCTCAGTCCCACTCCAGACCGCCGCGCCGCCACACGTAGGCGTACGCGACGAAGACGGTGGCGATGAACAGGAGCATCTCGACCAGCCCGAAGATCCCCAGGGCGTCGAAGGTCACCGCCCAGGGGTAGAGGAAGACGATCTCGATGTCGAAGACGATGAAGAGCATCGCCGTCAGGTAGTACTTGATCGGGAACCGACCGCCGCCCACGGGCTGCGGGGTCGGCTCGATGCCGCACTCGTACGCCTCCAACTTGGCCCGGTTGTAGCGCTTGGGGCCGGTGAGTGAGGCCATCACGACGGAGCCGACCGCGAACGCCGCCGCGATGGCACCGAGTACGAGGATCGGCGCGTAGGCATTCATAGCCCCCGCTCCCTCCGTCCAGTCGTCCTTGACTGCAGATCGGAACCGGCAGGTCACACTGAGGTGAACCCGCGTTCCGGTTCCCGAGATCCACCCCATGTGAGGCAGTTCACAAAGCCTGGAACGAGCGCATCTTATGCCCGTCGGCTTGTGATCTGCGACACGCAGTTCAACGCCATCTTTGTGATCTACGACACCCTGTAAATGGGGTCGAATGTGAGCATGCCCAGATTTGTCGACGCAAAGCAGTCAAACGATCACAAGCGGTCGCATTTACTTGTGAAGTGGCAGGTCAGGGGCGTGTTCCTATATCAACTATGCGTCGTAGGGAGCAAATTTTCAGACGTCATGTTGACGTGTTATAGCGGCTCACTCGCAGGGGTGGCGGGGCCCGAACGCTCGCTTGACCCTTCGTTCACAAGCGCGCGAGCCTGCCGTCGGGCGGGGTTCCCTTCCCTCTCTCCCACGCGCCCGCCGTCCCGCTCCGGCGGTGCCCGCCGGGGCCGCGGGCCCTCGTGCTCCGGGGCGGGGCCCGCTACTGGCGGCCGGCCGTCTGCTCCCAGACCCAGGCCGCGATGCCCACCCGGTTGCGGGCGCCGATCTTGCGCTGGACGTTGGCGAGGTGGTTCTTCACCGTCCCCGGTGAGATGAACAGCCCTGCGCCGATCTCGGCGTTGGTCGCACCGTCTGCCACCAGCTCGGCGATCTCCCTTTCTCTCGTGGTCAGTTCCTCCGTCGGCCCGGCTGTCGGCTGCGGAGCCGCCGCGGCCGCCTTCGCGCCCGGCCCCGACTTCAGCGCCGGCTTCGACTCCGCGCCCGGGAGTGCCATGTGCCGCAGCAGCCGGACGGTGACCTGCGGGCTGATCAACGCGTCCCCGGCCATCGCCGCCCGGACCGCCTCGATCAGCAGCACCGGCCCCGAGCGCTTCAGCAGGAACCCGGCCGCTCCGTGCCGCAGCGCCGTGTGCACGTACTCGTCCAGGTCGAAGGTGGTCACCACGATCACCTTGCACTGGTCGGCCAACTGGCGTGTGACCTCCAGGCCGTCGAGCTTCGGCATCCGGATGTCCGCGAGCACCACATCCGGCCGCAGCCTCCGTGCCTCCGCCACCGCCGCGGCGCCGTCCGCCGCCTCCGCGACCACCACCATGTCCGGCTGGACGTCCAGGATCATCCGGAACGCGCTGCGGACGTCCGCCTGGTCGTCCGCGATCAGGATCCGAACCGGCCCTGTGCCACTGCCCATGTCCCGCACCTCTCCCCGTTGCCGACCTTCGTCGGCTCCTATCACGCCGGCCCCGTGCCGGCCTCCTCCAGCGGCAGCACCGCCGTCACCCGCCAGGCCTCCCGCTCGTACGGACCGGCTTCCAGCGAACCGCCGAGGGCCTCCACCCGGGCCGCCAACCCCGGCAGTCCGCTGCCGCCGCCCCGGCGCGGCCGCCCCGCCGGGCCCGGTGCCCGACCGTCGTTGGTCACGGTCAGCTCCAGCCGTCCACCGCTGCGGCGGGCCCGGATCTCGACCGCCCGCGCGGCCGGAGCGTGCCGCCGGACATTGGTCAGGGACTCGACCACGATCCGGTGGACGGTGCCCTCCACCTCGCGCGGCACCGGCTCCTCCGGCAGCTCCAGGCGGACGTTCACGCCGCCCGTCGCGGTGAACCGCTCGGCCACCTCGGCGAGTTCGGCGAGTCCGGGCTGCGGACCGCGGCCGCCCTGCTCCTCGCTGCGCAGCAGCTGTACCGTCCGGTCCAGCGAGGCCAGCGCCCGCTGCCCGGCCTGCTCTATTCGCTGGAACATCTCGGCCGCGCCGGCCGGATCGATCCCCGCCAGATAGGCCCCCGCCTGGGCCTGGGCGACCATGCCGCTGACATCGTGCGCGACGAAGTCGTGCAGGTCGTGGGCCAGTTCGAGCCGCTGTGCCCGTCTGGCCTCGGCCACCGCCTCGCGGCGCCCCTCGTCCAGGCCCCGCAGGTAGAGCCCGACCAGGACGGCCGGCAGGGAGAGCATCGATCCGAACCCGAAGAGCGTGAGCGTGTCCGCGGGCCCCTCGACGAACGCGAACCGGGACGGCCAGAGGGCGGCCGCTCCGCAGGCCGTCCAGGCCGCCGCCGCGCACCGCGGGCCGTCCTCGGCGCGCAGGCTGACGACCACCGACAGCAGCAGGACGGCCAGCTCGACCAGGCCCGCCAGCCCGGCCCACCGCTGCCCCTCCGCCCAGCGGCCGAGGAGCCAGACGGCGACCGTGACCACGACCGACGCCGCCCCGAGCGCCATGGTCACGGCCGCCGCCCCGTACCGCCCCCGCGCCACCCAGGCCGGCGGCACCAGGGCCAGGACGACCCCGGACAGGATCTGAGTCATCGTCATCACCCCTTCTCGACCCTTCGACTGCCGTCACACTACGACGCCGCCCGGGCGGCGCGCCTGTGCCGATCGGCATATTTCAAAGGCCGGTTGAGCAGGAGGAACAGCCCGATCGGCATCTGCCGCGAACCCCTGGCGGGCCTCCAGTCTTGAGTCATCGCACCGGCCACGGAGGCCGGAGCCGAAGGGAGTCCACCACCATGTCGAAGCTCGTGATCACCGCCCGCGGCACCGCCCACCGGGCCGCGGCGGCGGCCCCGAACGTCCCGCCCGCCCCGCGCTGGGCCCGGCTCGCCGCCGGGGCCGCCGTCCTCAGCACCATCCCTTCGGGGCTGTGGCGGATCGCCTTCGGCTTCGGCGTCCCGGTCGGCTTCTCCGGCGCGACGGCCGCGGCGTACGGCGCGCACCAGCCGGGCTGGGGCACGGTCTACTGCGTGGCGCTGAGCGCCTTGGCGGAGGCGCTGGCCTTCCTGACCCTGGGCCTGGTCCGGCCCTGGGGGCTGGTGGCGCCCCGGTGGATCCCCCTGATAGGCGGCCGTCGGGTCCGGCCGCTCGCCGCGATCGTCCCGGCGCTGCTGGGCTCGGCGGTCCTCACCTACGTCGGCACGGCCGCACTGCTCGGCGGCTGGGCGCACAACCTGGCCGAGCCGGATTCCCCGCACGGCTTCGCCGCCGTGGTGATGACGCTCGCCTACCTGCCCCTGGTCGCCTGGGGCCCGCTGCTCGGCGCGGTCGCCCTCGACTACGCCCGCCGGACGCTGCGGCGGCGCCGGTGACGAGGACGGCGGGTCACACCGGAGCCGGCTCCGCGCCCGGCCCCACCACGTCGGTCCCGCTCTCGCACTCGCCCCCGGCCGGGCGCGGTGCCGGGGCGGGGGCGACAGCCGGGGCGGGGGCGGGTACGGGGGCGGTGCGCCGGCCCCACTCGGTCGCGACCAACACCAGGGCTCCGCCGAGCAGGGCGAGCGGGCCCATGCGATTCCCGGCCACGGTGATGCCGAAGACGGCGGCCCAGAGCGGCTCGGTCCCGAGCAGCAGGCTCACCCGCGAGGGCGAAGTGGCCCGCACGGCCCACATCTGGACGAAGAAGGCGAACAGGGTGCAGAACAAGGACAGGTGCAGCAGCCAGCCCCACTGGCCGGCCCCGTACGAACGTGCGACCGTCCACGGCGCGGGTCCGACCAGGAACGCGACGGCGGCGAACACGCCGGTGGCCACCGCGAGTTGGACCCAGGTGACGGCGAGCACGTCGGTGTCGCGGACGGCCCGGGTGCGGGCCATCGCGAGGACGTACGCCGAGCGGACGAGGGCGGCGCCCAGCACCAGCAGGTCACCGAGTGCCGGAGGGCGCAGCCCGCCGTCCCCGGTGAGCAGGGCAACGCCGAGGACGGCCAGCCCGGCGGCGGCGAGGAAGGCCTTCGGCGGTGCGGTCCGGGCGAGGGCGCTCTCGCCGAGCGGCGTGAGCACCATCGCGAGGCTGATGATCAGCCCGGCATTGGTCGCGGAGGTGTGCACGGCTCCATAGGTCTCCAGCAGGAAGATCCCGCTGAGCACCAGCCCCAGTGCGGCGCCGCCGAGCCACTCGGCGCGGCTCAGCCTCCGCAGGGCACGCCAGGCGACCAGCCCGAGCAGCGGCAGCACCAGGCCGAACCGCAGCACCAGCATCGCCACGACCGTCCCGGGCTCGGCCACCCGCTGGACGGCGAGGAAGCTCGATCCCCACACCACGGCCACGAGCAGGACCGGAAGATCGCGAAGGACCGACGAGGACGAACCCTCGGACGGGTCGGACAAGGAGGCTGGCATGCGAAAGATCCCTCCGAACGAACGGAACCGGCGGGCGCGAGTACCGTACGGCGTCGGACGGACCCAGGAGCCGGGCGGAAGGCCCGGCAGTGGACGGGGCGGTGCGCGGAGCAAGGGGGCGCCATCTTCGCGCACCGGGCCCCCGATGATCAATGCCCTCCACGGGCACGGTTGGGTCAGGCGGAGAGCAGACCGTTCGCCGCGGCGATCGCCTCGATGTCGGCCGGGGTGCCGGACATGATGGCGCGGACGTGCTCGGTGACCAGCTCCACCGGCCAGTCCCACCAGGCCGCACGGAGCAGACGCTCGATGTCGGCGTCGTCGAAGCGGCGGCGGATCGGGCGGGCCGGGTTGCCGCCGACGACGGTGTAGGGCTCGACGTCGGCGGTGACCATCGCCCCGGCCGCGATGATGGCACCGTCGCCGATCCGGACGCCGGGCAGGACGGTGGCCCCGTGGCCGAACCAGACGTCGTTGCCGACCACGGTGTCACCCCGGCTGGGCAGGCCCGTGACGATGTCGAGGGTCCGCTCGGTCCAACTGCCGCCGAACATCGTGAAGGGGAAGGTGGAGACGCCGACGGTCGGGTGGGCGGCGCCGGCCATCAGGAAGCGGGTGCCGGTGGCGATCGCGCAGTACCTGCCGATCACCAGCCGCTCGGGGCCGTACGCGTAGAGGACGTTGCGCTCCTCGAAGCGGGTGGCACCGTCGGGGTCGTCGAAGTAGGTGTACTCGCCGACCTCGATCCTCGGGTCGGTGACGAGCGGGCGCAGCAGGACGACCCGGTCGTGGCCGGCGAGCGGGTGGAGGGCGGTGGGGTCGGGAATGGCGGTGGCGGACACGCGGGCTCCTCTCGTAATGCGACATGAGTCGCATTACGATGAGCATGGCACGACCGCCACCCCACAGCAATCCTTAATGCGACTGGAGTCGACTTTGACTGGAGCAACCCACCCCGCACCGGAGCCCCGCACCCCCACCCCGCGCCCGGGCGGCCGCAGCGCCCGGGTCCGGGCCGAGGTGGTCGCCGCCACGCTCGCCGAGGTCGCCGAGAAGGGGTACGACGGGCTCACCGTCGAGGCGGTCGCCGCCCGCTCCGGCGTCCACAAGGCGACCCTCTACCGGCGCTGGGGCGGAGTGGACGGCCTGGTCGCCGACGCCCTGACCGCCTCCGCCGACCAGCCCTGGCCCCTGCCCGACACCGGCGACCTCCGGCAGGACCTCCGCCGGATCACCCAGGAGGTGTTCAGCGTCTTCACCGATCCGGAGCTCGGCCCCACGCCCACCGCACTGATCTCCGCGGCCCAGCGCTCGGACACCGGCGCGGCCGCCCTGCGCGCCTTCTTCGCGGCCCGCCACCGCCAGGCCGCCGAGGTGGCCGAACGGGCCGTCGCCCGGGGCGAGCTGCCCGCCGGGACGGACGGCGCCGAGGTGGTCCGGGCCGCCACCGCGCCGCTCTACTACCGCCTGTTCGTCTCCGGCGAGCCA
This sequence comes from Kitasatospora sp. NPDC057518, assembly GCF_042802075.1. Classification (NCBI taxonomy): domain Bacteria; kingdom Bacillati; phylum Actinomycetota; class Actinomycetes; order Kitasatosporales; family Streptomycetaceae; genus Kitasatospora; species Kitasatospora sp. NPDC057518. Next base: position 13,940 of record NZ_JBHVEU010000027.1, on the reverse strand, counting down.
CTGGACGCCCGCACCGCCGAGCGGGCCGCCGACGCCGCGGCCCTGGCCGCCCGCGCCGGACTCTTCACACCCACCGCGACCACCCCAGAGCAGAACTGACAAACCATCACACTGTTGCCGCCCGGGGAGCCACGACCGCCCCAACCCCTACCGCATCCCCATCCGGCCGTGGATGATGCACCCATGACAACACCGCCGTCCACCACCCCCCGGAAGGCCCGTCACGTGAAGCGCAAGCACTGGGCACTGGTCGCCGCCGCCACCGTCCTCCCGCTCGTGGCGAGCACCGGCACCGCCATCGCGGACACCCCCGCGGTCGCGACCCCCGCTACCGGCTGCGCCTACACACCGGCCGTCCCGGCCGACAACTTCAAGGGCATCCCGGTGTTCGACGCCAAGAAGGCGGCGAAGCCCTACCGCGCGACACTGCGGACCAGCCAGGGCCAGATCAGCTTCGAGGCCCTGACCGACAAGGCGCCCTGCACCACCTTCTCGTTCCGGTTCCTCGCCGAGCACGACTACTTCGACCGCAGTCACTGCCACCGCCTCACCACCCAGCGGATCTACGTCCTCCAGTGCGGCGACCCGACCGGCACGGGCAGCGGCGGTCCCGGCTACTCGTTCCCGGACGAGAACCTGACCGGCGCCACCTACCCGGCCGGAACCGTGGCCATGGCCAACGCCGGCCCGAACACCAACGGCAGCCAGTTCTTCTTCGTCTGGAAGGACACCAAGCTCTCCCCCGCCTACACCCCCTTCGGCCGGATCACCGGCGGTCTGGACGTGCTCCAGAAGATCGCCGCCGGCGGCGAGGACGACCAGAACAACCCGGGCGACGGCTTCCCCAACCTCCCGGTGAACATCCGCAACGTGAAGATCAGCGCCCGCTGACGCTGCTCGTCCCCGGCGGGCCGGACAGCCCCGGCCCGCTCCCGCCCGCCCCCGCTCCCGTACGGTGGCAGCACCAACGACACCGCGTGGGAGCAGGAGCAACGCCGCATGGACAGCCAGATCTGGGAGAGCGTCGACGACCTGGTCGCACGGCTGGACGAGCAGAGCACGCAGTCGCCCCAGGAGGAGCGACTGCTGCGGATCCTCAAGCTCTCCGAGGAGGTCGGCGAGGTCGGTGCCGCGGTGATCGGCGCCACCGGCCAGAACCCGCGCAAGGGGGTCACCCACACCTGGGAGGACGTCCAGCACGAGCTCTGCGACGTCGTCTTCACCGCCCTCGTCGCCCTGAGGACCCTCACCCCCGACGCGGCCCGGATCTTCGACGAGCGTCTCGCCTACGTCGAGCAGCGCTCCGCCGCCTCCCGCCGGGCGCCGGAGGCACCCCGGGCGGCCGAACAGCCGTAGGGCCGGCGGGGACGGACATCCCCACCGGCCCCAACACCCGGTCCGCGCCGGGCGTTCGGCGTCCGGCCCTTCGGCGTCAGCCGCCAGGCATCAGGCATCAGGCGCCAGAGACCAGCCGTCAGGCGCCAGCTGTCAGGCACCAGGAGCCAGACACCAGCCGTCAGGCGTTCGGCGCGACCCTGGCGAGGCCGTTGATCACGCGGTCCATCGCATCGCCGCCCTGCGGGTCGGTGAGGTTGGCGAGCAGCTTGAGGGTGAAGCGCATCAGCATCGGGTGGGTGAGGCCGCGCTGGGTGGCGATCTGCATCACCTTGGGGTTGCCGATGAGCTTCACGAAGGCGCGGCCCAGCGTGTAATAGCCGCCGTACACGTCCTTGAGGATGCGCGGGTAGGCCTGGAGGGCGCGCTCGCGGCCGCCGTCGGTGACCCGGGCGAGGGCCTGCACGATGACCCCGGCGGCGATCTGCCCGGATTCCATCGCGTAGGCGATGCCCTCGCCGTTGAACGGGTTGACCATGCCGCCCGCGTCGCCGACGAGCAGCAGGCCGCGGGTGTAGTGCGGCTGCCGGTTGAAGGCCATCGGCAGCGCGGCGCCGCGGATCGGCTCGGTCATGTTCTCGGGGGTGTAGCCCCACTCCTCCGGCATGTTGGCGCACCAGGCCTTGAGCACCTCGCGCCAGTCCAGCTCGCCGAACGCCGGCGAGGAGTTGAGGATGCCGAGGCCCACGTTGGAGGTGCCGTCGCCCATGCCGAAGACCCAGCCGTACCCGGGCAGCAGCTTGCGGTCGCCGTCGCGGATGTCCCACAGCTCCAGCCAGGACTCCAGGTAGTCGTCGTCGTGGCGCGGCGAGGTGAAGTAGGTGCGGTAGGCGACGCCCATCGGGCGGTCCTCGCGCCGGTGCAGGCCCATGGCGAGCGAGAGCCGGGTGGAGTTGCCGTCGGCGGCGACCACCAGCGGGGCCCGGAAGGTGACCGGCCGCTTCTCGTCGCCGAGCTTGGCGGTGACGCCGACGATCCGGCCGGTGCGCTCGTCCAGGACCGGCCCGCTGACGTTGCAGCGCTCGTAGAGCCGCGCGCCGGCCTTCTCGGCCTGACGGGCCAGCAGCTCGTCGAAGTCGGCGCGCTTGCGCACCAGGCCGTAGTCGGGGAAGGAGGACAGCTCGGGCCAGTCCAGCTCCAGCCGGACGCCGCCGCCGATGATGCGCAGGCCCCTGTTGTGCAGCCAGCCGTTCTCGGTGGAGACGTCGATGCCCATGTCCACCAGCTGCTTGGTGGCGCGCGGGGTCAGGCCGTCACCGCACACCTTCTCGCGCGGGAAGGCGGTCTTCTCCAGCAGCAGCACGTCCAGGCCGGCCTGGGCCAGGTAGTACGCGGTGGTGGCGCCGGCCGGGCCCGCGCCGACCACGATGACGTCGGCCGTGCTCTCGACGGGGCTGTCCGGCTTCGTCAGATCGGCTGCGGTCTCGGACACGTGGACACACTCCTGGAACTGCGGCGGGGGACGGCGGCTTTGTCTCCGGCAGTCTAGTTCCGCTCACGCCACCGGATGCTCCCCCGCCCCCGACCTCCGGCTCCGCCCGTCAGCCCCGACCGCCCCGACCACCAACCCGAGCCGAGCAGCCGGGCGGCCGAGCGACCGGGCCACGGGCCCACCGAGCCCACCGAGCCCCGAGCCCGCCAAGCCCGGCTACGCGATCTTGTACGCCCGGTGCAGCGCGACGATCCCGCCGGTCAGGTTCCGCCAGGCGACCTTCGACCAGCCGTTGTCCTGGAGCTTGGCGGCCAGCCCCGGCTGGTCCGGCCAGGCCCGGATGGACTCGGCGAGGTAGACGTACGCCTCCGGGTTGCTGCTGACGGCGGTCGCCACCGGCGGCAGCGCGCGCATCAGGTACTCGGTGTAGACCGTCCGGAACGGCGTCCAGGTCGGGGTGGAGAACTCGCAGATCACCAGCTTGCCGCCGGGCTTGGTGACCCGCTGCATCTCGCGCAGCGCCTCGTCGGTGTCCTGGACGTTGCGCAGCGCGAAGGAGATCGTCACCGAGTCGAAGGTGTCGTCCGCGAACGGCAGCCGGGTGGCGTCGCCGGCGGTGAGCGCCAGCTCGGGGTGGCGGCCCTTGCCCTCGGTGAGCATGCCGACCGAGAAGTCGCACGGGACGACCTTCGCACCGGCCTCGGCGAAGGGCAGCGAGGAGGTGCCGGTGCCGGCCCCGAGGTCGAGCACGAGGTCTCCCGGCCCGGCGGCCACCGCCTCGGCCACCGCCCGGCGCCAGGCGCGGGCCTGGCCGAGGGAGAGCACGTCGTTGGTGCGGTCGTACTTGGCCGCGACGTCGTCGAACATGGCGGCGACTTCGTGCGGCTGCTTGTCCAGAGAGGCTCGGGTCACGCCCCCCATTGTTCACCCTCGCACGGACACCCCGACCAACGGGGCCGCGCCCACGGACCTCACCGGCCTCACCCACGGACCTCACCGGCCGCCCCCACGGTCCTCACCGGCCGGGCCGTACCCGCACGCCCCCCTCAGTGCTGGGCGCGCCGCCCGCCCGCGCGGCGCCGCCGCCGGGACCGCTTGCCGTGGGTTATCGCGGGCATCCCGTCCGCGAGCGCCCCCGCCGCCAGCGCGAGGTTGGCGGCCAGCGCCCCCTGCCCGCTGCGGACCGCGAGGGCCTTGTGGTGCCGCCGGATGCGCAGCACGCAGATCACGAAGAACACGAGGGCCACCGGCACGCTGAACCGGGCCAGGCCCACGCCGACCGGCTGCGGGTAGGTGTCGCCGCAGATCCGTACCGCGCCCGGGTCGTCGGCGGCGTGCTCCAGGCAGACCGCGTCGCCGACCTTGGCGCTGTCCGAGAGCGGCAGCGCGGCCGCGGTGTGCGGCTCCCCGTCGGCCCGGTAGCTGACGGCGCTGTAGGTGCCGCCACCGGTCGGGAGCTGGGTGACGACCCCTTCGACTCTCACCGGGTGCGCCTCGATCCGGTCGGCCTGGTCGGCCTGGCGCCAACCCAGCAGGCACATGCCGACGGCCAGCACTGCGCTGAGCACGGCGGCGAGGTACCAACCACGGCCCATCCGCGGGGTGCGCGGCGGGGGAACGGTCGCGGTTCGCATGGTTCCTGTCCTGGCTTGCCGTCGGGGCCGGGGACACGGCCCCGCCACCCGCGGGCGCGGGCGGTGGTGTGGTGAGGGTACGGAGTGGGTGAGCTGTCCGGGATCGTATCCGCTGGCGGGCCCTCAGGTCACGATGAAGGGACAATCACTCTCCGGTACCGGCCCCGGAGTTCGGGTGCACACGAAGGAAGTCCCGTGCGCCACAAGGAAATCCGGCTACTGACGAGTACGTCACACCCGCCGTGACGCCCGTCTCAGCGTCGGCGGTACACCAACCGCCCGCCCAGCACCGTGGCCAGGCACCCGCCGGCCACCGGTTGCGCGCTCCCGTCCCCCGCGACCCCGGCCGTCGCGAACACCGCGAAGTCCGCCCGGCCCCCGACCGCCACCCGCCCGTACACGGCCTCGGCGAACGGCAGGACGGCCAGCGGGTCCAACGGCCGCGCGCCACCGTCCTGCGGCCCGCTGCCCTCCGGCCCGCCGTCCACCCCGCCGGACGACACAGCGGACGCCACAGCGGACGACACGGCGGAACCGGGCAGCCCCACGACCCCCGACCGCGCCACCGCCGTCCGCACCGAGGCCCGCTCGAAGGGCCCGGCCACCGCCGTCACCCCGTACCCGAGCATCCGCTGCAGCCCCCGCCGGGCGCTGGCCCCGCACCGCGCCTCGTCGGTGGACCCGGCCAGCCCGTCCGCCACCGGTTCGACGCCGACCTCCTCCCGCGGATCCGGGTGGTACGCGCGTTCCAACAGCCAGTGCCCGTACGGATTGCGCAGCCCGGGGGCGAGCACGGCCGCCCCCCAGTCCCGCACCCGCGCGCCCGGGTACCCGGCCGCCAGCTCCCCGTACGGCCCGACCGCCTCGACCAGCTCGCCACGCACCACCACCGCCCCGTCGGCGATGGACGGGGCGGTGGGATCGGCCGGGTCGGGCAGCACGAACGCCGCCCGGTGCAGAGTCAGCACAACAGCGCCTTCGACTTCGACAACAACGGCAAGTGCAACGGCAACGGCAACAGCGTCGACGCCGGCACCGCCATCAGCGGCACGGGCACGACAAGAAGGGAGGAGGAACGAGGACTCAGTTGTCCAGGATCTTCAGCTCGGGGTGCGCGGTGCCGCCCTCGATCGCCGTGGAGGCGATGTGCGAGGCGACCCGCGGGTCGACCGGGTCGTTGGCCGGGTCGTCCAGCACCCGCAGGTGCTCGTACGTGGTCGAGCGCTGCGCCGGGACGCGGTCGGCGGCCCGGATGAGGTGGATCAGCTCGGTGAGGTTGGAGCGGTGCTTGGCGCCCGCCGCCGAGACGACGTTCTCCTCCAGCATCACGGACCCGAGGTCGTCCGCACCGTAGTGCAGCGACAGCTGGCCGGCCTCCTTGCCGGTGGTGAGCCAGGAGCCCTGGATGTGGGCGACGTTGTCGAGGAACAGGCGGGCGATCGCGATCATCCGCAGGTACTCGAAGACGGTGGCCTGGGTCGAGCCCTTCAGGTGGTTGTTCTGCGGCTGGTAGGTGTACGGGATGAAGGCCCGGAAGCCGCCGGTGCGGTCCTGCACGTCGCGGATCATCCGCAGGTGCTCGATCCGCTCGGCGTTGGTCTCGCCGGTGCCCATCAGCATGGTGGAGGTGGACTCCACGCCGAGGCCGTGGGCGATCTCCATGATCTCCAGCCAGCGCTCGCCGGACTCCTTCAGCGGGGCGATCGCCTTGCGCGGCCGCTCCGGCAGCAGCTCGGCGCCGGCGCCGGCGAAGGAGTCCAGGCCCGCCTTGTGGATCCGGGTGATGGCCTCCTCGACGGAGACGCCCGAGATCCGCGCCATGTGCTCGACCTCGGAGGCGCCCAGCGAGTGGATCACCAGCTGCGGGAAGTCGGCCTTGATCGCCGAGAACGCGCGCTCGTAGTACTCCACGCCGTAGTCCGGGTGGTGGCCGCCCTGGAACATGATCTGGGTGCCGCCCAGCTCGACCGTCTCGGCGCAGCGGCGCAGGATCTCGTCGAGCTCGCGGGACCAGCCCTTGTCGCTCTTCGGCGGCACGTAGAAGGCGCAGAACTTGCACGCCGTCACGCAGACGTTGGTGTAGTTGATGTTGCGCTCGATGATGTACGTCGCGATGTGCTCGGTACCCGCGTAGCGGCGGCGGCGCACCGCGTCGGCGGCGGAGCCGAGCGCGTGCAGCGGCGCGGAGCGGTAGAGCTCCAGCGCCTCCTCCGGGGTGATCCGGCCGCCGGCGGCGGCCCGGTCGAGCACGGCCTTCAGGTCGGTGCTGGACGCATCGAGGGTGGTCGCTGCGAGCTCGGTCACCTGGCGGCCTTCTCTCTCTCAAGTGCTACTCGGGTACGGCCGAACCAGCCTACGCCAGCACATTCCGCCGCCCGCGTCAGCCCGCTGAACAGCGCGCGGAGCACCCCGGACCACCCCCGAGCAGCTCGGACCACGCCTCAACCGTTCGCCCTGCGCACCGTGCCCGCCGGGTTCCCGGCCGGCGGGTCGGCGGAGGTGAAACGGACCGTCCCGTCGGACTGGAGGGTGAGCGTCTCCGCGTTGGAGCCGCCGGTGCAGGCGCCGGGGATCGAGGAGCGGACCAGCCGGGACTGGAACACCAGCGCGGTGGCGGAGGCCGACCTGAGCGTCCAGGCGCCCTCGCAGCTGATCGAGATCAGCCCGGAGGCCGCGTTGCGGCTGGTGGTGCTCTCCTGACCGATCGCCGCCGGACGGACGGTGAGCGTGGTGGTCCCGGCGGGCAGCCCCTTGTCGGTGACCATGTCCCCGCTCCAGGTGCCCAGGAAGGCGGCGGGCACCACGCTCGGCCCGCCCGTCCCCGGCGGCACCGCGCCCGGGGCGGACGGCGTCGCGCTCCCCGGAGCACCGGGGGCCGACGCCACCCCGGAGCCGAAGGCCCCGCTCGGCAGGACGGCCTGGCTCGGATCGACCGACACCTCCGGCAGCGGCCCCACCGTCGGCGACGGCCCCGAGGCCGCCGGTTCGGCCCGGTGCAGCCACTCGTACAGCCCGTACCCGCCGCCCCCGAGCACCGCGAGCGCCGTCACGGCCGCCGCGACCGCCACCCCGGTCCGGACGCGCCGCGGCCGCGCCCCCGCCGGCTCGTCCCAGACACCCGAGCACAGCGGCTGCCGATCCCCCTCGCCCTCCGGCCCGCCCCCGGATGCGACGGTCGGAGTCCGCACCACCCCGAGAGCACCCGCCTCCGGAGCCGCCCCACCCGAAACCGGCTCCCCCGAAGCCCCCGGAATCCCCTCCGGGTCCGAGTCCGGGTCCGAGTCCGGGTCCAAGTCGAGGTCCAGGTCCAGCAGCCCCACCGCACTGCGCCCCACCCCCGCCGCCAGCTCCGCCGGCAGCCAGCCGCCGTGCGACAGCCGGGTGGCGGCCGTGCCGTCCGGGTCCAGCCAGTCGTGGAGCTGCCGCGGAGTGGGGCGGGCGGCCGGGTCCTTGGCCAGGCAGGCGAGGACGGTCCCCCGCAGCGGCTCGGGCAGTCCGGCCACGTCCGGTTCCTCGTGCAGCACCCGGTAGAGCAGCACGGCCGCGCTGACCCCCTCTCCGAAGGGGTGCACGCCGGTCCCGGCGAAGGCGAGGACGGCGCCGAGCGAGAAGACGTCCCCGGCCGGCCCGACCGCCTGCCCGTTCGCCTGCTCGGGTGACATGAAGCCGGGCGAACCGACCACGTAACCGGAACGGGTGAGGCCGCCGGCGGCGTCCAGTGCCCGGGCGATCCCGAAGTCGATCAGCCGGGGCCCGTCCAGGGTGAGCAGCACGTTGGAGGGTTTGACGTCCCGGTGCACCAGGCCGAGCCCGTGGACGTGGGCCAGCGCCCCGGTGAGTCCGACGCCGAGCGAGCGCACGGCCGGCTCGGGCAGCGGCCCGTACGTCCGGACGGCCTCGCCGAGCGCGGGGCCCGCCACGTAGCCGGTGGCGACCCAGGGCTGCCCGCCCTCGGTGTCGGCGTCCAGGACCGGCGCGGTCCACGCGCCGCCGACCCGCCGGGCGGCGGCCACCTCCTGCCGGAACCGGGCGCGGAACTCGGCGTCGTCCGCGAGTTCCGACCGCACCACCTTGACGGCGACGGTGCGCCCGCCGGCCGTCCGGCCGAGGTAGACCCGGCCCATCCCGCCCGCGCCGAGCCGCCGCAGCAGCCGGTAGCCGCCCACCTGGCGCGGATCGTCCGACCCCAGTGCCCGCATCCCCGTACGCTCCCTCGCCCGCTCGGCCACGCGCGCCGCCGACCGCCGGGGCCGGGGGCCGAGCGGCCACCCGGCCGGCCGACCACCCGGGTCGGCCGTCCGGTCGGGCCAGCCGACCGACCGTCAGCCGGACGCGCCTCGGGTGCAGACCGTACCGGGCCCGGCCGGGCCCCGCCCGGCCCGCGGACCGGAACGGGGCCAGGAGCCGGACCGCGCGCCCCCGGGGGCCGTCGTCACACTCCCGTCGCCCCGCGGGCGGGGGCGAGGACGGGCCCTACGACCCCAGCGGCAGCGCCGCCGGCTCCAGCAGCCGCACCGCGACGTCCGGGGCGAACCCGCTGTCGTGCGCGACCCGCCGGGCGAACTCCGTGACCCCGGCCAGCTGCCGCTCGCCGAGCGAGAAGTCGAGCGCCTCGCTGAAGTACCGCTCCAGCACGTCCGCCCCGATGGTCTCCCAGCGGGCGGCCTGCTCGGCGACCTTGGTGGCCTCCACCAGCGACAGGTCGCGGGACTCCAGGAAGGCCCGGTGCACCGCGGCGGTCATCTCCGGGGCGCGCTCGGCGAACTCGCGCCGCACCGCCCAGACCGCGAAGACGAAGGGCAGTCCGGTCCACTCCTTCCACATCTCGCCGAGGTCGTGGACGGTCAGCCCGAGGTCGGCGGCCTGCCCGAGGTAGGCGCGCAGGGCCGGGTCACCGATCAGGACGGCGGCGTCGGCCTCGGCGAGCATGGAGCTGAGGTCCGGCGGGCAGCTGAAGTAGTCCGGGCGCACGCCCTCGCGCTCCTCCAGGAGCAGCCGGGCGAGCCGTACGGAGGTGCGGCTGGTGGAGCCGAGGGCGACCCGGCGGCCGTCGAGGTCGGCGAGCGGCACCTTGCTCACGATCAGGCAGGACATCACCGGGCCGTCGCTGCCGACCGCGATGTCCGGCAGGACGAGCAGGTCCTCCGCGTTGCGCAGGTACTCCACGCAGGTGATGGGGCCGATGTCCAGGGCACCATCGACGAGCTGGTCGCTCAGCTTCTCCGGGGTGTCCTTGGTGAGATCCAGATCGAGCAGGTTGCCGGTCCTGGCGAGCCCCCAGTAGAGGGGGACGCAGTTCAGGAACTGGATGTGGCCGACCCGCGGCCTGACCGGGGTGTCCTGCCGGGGCTCCCGCGTCCGCGCGTCCGGTGTTCGTGCTTCCGGTGCTGCCACTGCGCCGCTCCCTTGCTGTTCGTGCCTCCCCGCAGCGTATGCCTGCTGTCGGCGGTGGCTCGCACCGGCCACCCGACACGCCTTCACGCGCCGCCGGCGGGCCTTTCCGCGCCCGCCCCCACCCTGACGAACGGCCTGACGCACACCCTCCCGACCGGCCGACGGCCGCCCGGCAACCGCCCCGGCGAACACCCGCAACAGCCTTGCGCCCGGCCCCTGTGAGCGCCTCAGGACCGCCCTACGACACGCGCCTTCCACGCCGTAAGTGACCTCTGGTCGTCACAGCGGCCGCATGCTAGCGTTGCCCTCAGTTGCAGTTTGATTCCCCTTGCAGTACTTGAAGCCTGCGGAGCATGTAACCGCAGGCTTTTTGTAGTTTTTCAGCAATATCGAAAAATTTCGGACACGTCCGGAGGCAGGGCGATCAGCGCAGCGGACCGGGTGCCACACGGTGTGGCCCCCGACACGCCTCGCAAGGAGAACGGCATGGCCACGGGAACCGTCAAGTGGTTCAACGCTGAGAAGGGCTTCGGCTTCATCGCCCAGGAGGGCGGCGGCCCGGACGTCTTCGTCCACTACTCCGCCATCAACGCGAACGGCTTCCGTTCGCTGGAGGAGAACCAGGCGGTCACCTTCGACGTCACCCAGGGCCCGAAGGGCCCGCAGGCGGAGAACGTCACCGCTGTCTGACCATCCTCTGATGATCTGATCGCTCGTGGACCCCGACGGGTCCGCCGGCGGCTCCCGACAGCCGCCACCATGAGCACAAGAGCAGTACCCAAGGGGGCCCGCCCGTCCGGCGGGCCCCCTGCCTTTTTTCGAACGCCTTCCGGCCGAACTCCACTCGAACGTCACTCGAACATCGAACGGGTGGTTCGGGCCGGGAAGTTCGGGTGCGGAGAAAAGGAATGCGGAAAGGGCCCTCCCCCGTCACCGGGAGAGGGCCCTTTCCGTCCGGTCGATCGGACGTCCCCTCTGGCGTCCGATCGGGCATTCGGCCTCCGGCTGAGCGGCCGGACCGGAGGCCGAACGAGCCTCAGGCCGCGGCCGTGGCCGCTCCACCCTGGGCGGCGACGACGGCCGGCTTGGCGTCCTCCTCGTACAGGTCCCCGGACGGGTTGTTGTACGCGGCGACGTCCAGGATCTTCTCCCGGGCGGCGACCACGATCGGCACGACGACCTGGCCGGCGACGTTGGTCGCGGTGCGCATCATGTCCAGGATCGGGTCGATGGCGAGCAGCAGGCCGACGCCCTCCAGCGGCAGGCCCAGGGTGGACAGGGTCAGCGTCAGCATGATGATCGCGCCGGTGAGGCCCGCGGTGGCGGCCGAGCCGACCACCGAGACGAAGGCGATCAGGATGTAGTCCTTGATGCCCAGCTCGATGTTGAAGACCTGGGCGACGAAGATCGCGGCGACGGCCGGGTAGATCGAGGCGCAGCCGTCCATCTTGGTGGTGGCGCCGAACGGCACGGAGAAAGACGCGTACTCGCTCGGGACGCCGAGGCGCTCGGTGACGCGGCGGGTGACCGGCAGGGTGCCGACCGAGGAGCGGGAGACGAAGGCCAGCTGGATGGCGGGCCAGGCGCCCTTGAAGAAGTGCAGCGGGTTGAGCCCGGCGGCGAAGCGCAGCACCAGCGAGTAGACGACGAACAGCACCAGCGCGCAGCCGAGGTAGATGTCCAGGGTCAGCGTGGCGAAGGGCTTGAGCAGGTCCCAGCCGTACTTGGCGACGGACTTGCCGATCAGGCCGAGGGTGCCGAGCGGGGAGAGCCGGATGACCCACCACAGGGCGGTCTGGGTCAGCTCCAGCACGGACTCGCTGAGCTTGAGGACCGGCTCGGCCTTGGCGCCGAGCTTGATGATCGCCGCGCCGACCACGACCGCCAGGAAGACGATCTGGAGCACGTTCACCTTGGCGAACGAGTCGACGATGTTGGTCGGGAAGATCCCGGTCAGGAAGTCGATCCAGGTGCCCTTGGAGTCGAGCGCCTTGAGGCCCTCGGTCTTCAGGTTGGTGCCCTCGCCCGGGTTGGTCAGCAGGCCCAGGCCGATGCCGATGCCGACCGAGATCAGCGAGGTGATCATGAACCAGAGCAGCGTGCGGGTGGCCAGGCGGGCCGCGTTGGTGACGTTGCGCAGGTTGGCGACGCTCACCACGATCGCGGTGAACACCAGCGGCGGGACGGCGACCTTGAGCAGCTGGACGAAGATCTTGCCGATCGTCTCCAGGGTGGTGGCCAGCCAGGAGATGTCGGCGGCGCGGGCCAGGTAGCCGAGGCCGACGCCGAGCACGAGGCCGGCGACGATCTGCACCCAGAAGGGCGTCTTGCGGATGCGGGCGAGCACGGACGGCGACGAGGTCGCCTCGGGCGCTGTGGACATGGGGGAGCGTCTCCGGGGGAGGGCGTTGCTGACGGTGAGGTGGGGGCGGAGCAGGCGGCACGGCGCGGGGCCGGACGAAGGGGTCGGCCCCCGATCAGGGGCGTGCCGCCGCGGTACAGCTCGGGGCGGTACAGCGCATGGCGCGGCAACGGCCCATGGCGCGACAACGGCGCGGACTGTCCACAGCACCGGTCAGAGCACACGGGCGGGCGGCGCCGGGCAGCGGGCCCGGGCCGTGCATCCGCAGTGCGTCTGAGGCTGTCATGGCCGATACGTTAGCAGCAAAGGTTTGAGATGTTCAAAGTACTTGTTTGATGTCACGGAGAGTTCCTGCCCACCCGAACCCCGCCGCGAACCCGCGCTCCGGACACGAACGAAGCTGACGCCCCATCAGGGCGGCTTGACGGTCCGATTGACCGCTGAGCGGTTATACGTATAACTTTGGCGGCGTCCCCGCCCCTGCCTGCCCACCCGGAGAGGACGCCGATGGGCTACCTCGCCCTGCTCCGTGCCCCGCACGTCACCCGCCTGCTGCTCGGCACCCTGCTCGGCCGCCTGCCCGCCGGCATGACCGCCCTCGTCATCGCCCTCGCGCTGCGCGACGCCGGAGTGGCGTACGGCCGGGTCGGACTGGCCACCTCCTGCTACGCGATCGCCGCCGCCGTCGGCGGGCCGGTGCTCGGCCGGATCATCGACCGCACCGGACAGCCGCGCGTCCTGCTCGCCTCCGCCGTGGTGGCCGGCGGCGGGTACGCGCTGCTCGCCCTCGCCCCCGGCTCCGCGATCGGCGCGCCCGTCGGGGCCGCGATCGCCGGCCTCGCCATGCCCCCGCTGGAACCCTGCCTGCGCTCGCTCTGGCCGGACGTGGTCGAGGAGAAGCAGCTCGACACCGCGTACGCCTTCGACTCCGCCTCCCAGCAGATCCTCTACGTGGCCGGCCCGCTGGCCGTCGCCGCCATCTCCGGACTGTTCAGCCCGGTCGCCGCGCTCTGGGTGGCCGCCGGACTCGGACTGGCCGGCGCGCTGATCGTGGCCACCACCGGACCCGCCCGGACCTGGCGCGCCCCGGCCCGGGAACAGTCCGCCGGACTGCTCGGACCGCTGCGCTCCCCCGGGCTGGTGCTGCTGCTGGTCGGACTGGCCGGGGCCGGCTGGGCCGTCGGCGCGCAGAACGTGCTGTTCATCGCCTACGCCGAACGGAACGTCGGCGCGCTGCCCGGCGGCGGAGGCACCCTGCTCGCCCTGGCGGCGCTCGGCGGCCTGCTCGGCGCACTCGCCTACGGCGCCGTCAGCTGGCGGCAGACCACGGCCACCCGCACCTGGATGATGGCCCTCGCGATGGCCGCCTCCTACCTGCCGCTGATCGCCCTGCCCGGGCCGTACCCGATGGCCGCGCTGGCCTTCCTCTCCGGGATCATGCTGGCCCCGCTGCTGGCGGCGGCGTTCGTACTGGTCGCCGAACTGGCGCCGACCGGCACGGTCACCGAGGCCTTCGCCTGGCTGGTGACACTGTTCGCCACCGGCAACTCGCTCGGCTACGCCGTCTCCGGCAAGCTCGCCGAGGACTCGCTGCGCCCGGTGGCCCTGTGCGCGGTGGGCGGCATCGCGCTCGGCGGGCTGCTGCTGTTCGGCGCCCGGCGCTGGTTCCACCCGGCGCCGACCGCCCCCGCCGAGCAGCCCGTCCCGGTGGGCTGACCCGCCC